>JBAPYE010000431.1:0-11339 GCA_049284575.1 Desulfobacterales bacterium | reverse complement strand
GCAGGCAGTGGCGCGTCTCCACGACGGCGTCCGCTTCGACCTGCGGCCCGATCAGCTCCCGGGCCCAATCCACCATGAAGAGACCCAGCAACAGTCCGGGCGCCTGCCAGCCGTGAAAGGTCTCGATCGTTTGCAGGCATTCGGACAGGGGCCTTCCGCAAACGACGGCTTGCGGGGGCGGAATCAACATGCGGCACCTACACTTTCCCAGTTTGCGCTGCCACCGCCTGCAAGGGGGCATAGCGGTTGAGAATGAAAAACGCTCCCAAGCACATTACCGCCAGGGCCAAGAACACAATAAATCCCCGCGCGTAGCCTGAGGCGCCGTATACTTTAACGAAAAGCCCCATCAGCGGTGGGATGACAAACCCGCCGAAGGCGCCCAGACCCCCCACGATGCCGGCGGCGCCGCCCACAGCGCGCGGGCTGTATTTGGGCACCAGCTTGAACACCGCGGCGTTTGCGAATCCCATTCCCAGGGCCAGGATCATCTGGCCGGTGACCGCGATGCCGAAGGCGGCGTCGGCCATCACCATCAGCAAGGCGCCCAAAACCACGGCAGCGAAGGAAACCAAAACCACGGCCTCGCCCCCGAGCATGTCCGAGGCATAGCCGCCCGCAACCCGCAGCAGACTGCTTGACAGCGAATACAGGGCCGTGAGCAAACCGGCCGCCACCAGCCCGGTGGCGTAAAATTCGGCCCAGTAGGTGGGCAGCCACACGGTCAGAGCAATGAATCCGCCGAAGCTGACGAAGTAGAAAAAGGTCAAAATCCAGGTGCGCCAGTCTGCGGCGGCCTTTTTAATGGAATCCAGCGCATGGCCCGACGGCATCAGTTCCTGACCACAGTCTTGCAGCAGTGCATCCGGATCGACTTGAATGCCCATCTGCTGGTACTGGAAATAGGGGGCGTCTCTCATATTGATCAAAAAAAAGAAAAGCAGAAAGACCAGCAGAGCCAACCACAAGATGTAGGATACGGTAAATCCCAGCGCCGTAACCAGCCCGGGCAGAATCAAGGCAAAAAGCCCCGGTGCCAGATTGCCCAGGCCGGCATAGAGCGCCAGGGCGCGCCCCTGTCGCCTTTGCGGAAACCAGTAAGAAACCGATGGGATACCGACCGAAAAAACCGCGATGCCACTGCCGCAAAGCACCCCGAACACAAGAAAAAATGGATAGTGGGCCGCAGTGGGGGTCGGGGCGATGCTGAACATGAGGGTCATGCCGGCGACCCCGGCGGCGGCCAGGGACAGCAGGATCACGATGGGTATCTTTCCGCCCATCCGATCCACCATGGCCCCGAAGGGAATGCGCAGCAGCGAGCCGGTCAATGCCGGACAAGAGGCCAGCAACGCCATCCAGAGAGGGTCCATAGCCATGGACTGCTTCAGCTTGGCGATGACCGGGCCGTAGGCCGAAACTCCGGCAAAACCGGCGAAAAAGGCCAGGGTGATCCAAAACAAAGCTGCGGTGGGGCTTGATTTGGCATGACAGATGTTTTCTTCACTCATCCCGGCCCTCTCTTTTCTTGGGGCTCTGGTCGCCGGCGCCGCAGGGTGAAGCTGCACCGATCATCAGGCCGACCGCGGATGCCCCGCGCGACGCCGGAAGACGATCGGCGGCCGGAAAAAGTAAAACAGCGGCGCGCTCCAGATGTGCACCAGGCGGCTGAAGGGGGAAAAGGCCAGCAGTGCCCAGGCCAGCAGGACATGGATCTTGAAACTGATGGGCACCGGCCGCATCAGTTCGGGCTCGGGGCTGAAAAAGACGATTCCCCGGATCCAGGGAGCCACGCTGTCGAGCACGTTGTAGTTGCCGAAAAACACGTTGTAGACGCCGCCGGCCACCACCACGGTCAAGCCCCCCAGGGTGATCAGGTCGTTGAGGCTGCCGGCGGCCCGGACGCGGGGATTGGTCAGCCGGCGCCGCAGCAGGAGCAGACACCCGACAAAGGCCGCCATGCCGACCACGTTGCCCGATCGGTGGGCGATGGTCAGGTGCATCTCGGAGGTGATGCCGATCAGATCGTAGTATCTTTGAGGGATCAACAGACCGCCGGCATGGCCCAGGAAGGTCAAGATGATGCCTAAATGAAAGAGGACCGAGCCCCATTTGAGTGATTTGTTGTCCAAGAGTTGGCTGGAATGGGAATTCCAGGCGTAGCGGTCGGTGACGTAGCGATAGGCGTGCCCGACGATGAAGGTGGTCAGGCACAGATACGGGAAAACGGTGAACAAGAGCGTATACAAAAGCTCCATGGCGGTCTCCTCGTGCGCGTCATACGCTTGTTGCAGGCGGGTGCTCGCGGCCGTTGCCGGGTCCGCGGCGTTCGGCGGCCATCCGGGCCAGCGGCTGCAGCAGGGCCGCGTAAGCCGGGGCACTTTTTTCCAGACCCGCGACCAACGGGGGCATCCCCTGCAGACACTCCCACACCACTGCGGTGTGCGCCGGCTGCGGGCAGATCGCAAGAAACTCCAGCATCACCGGAAGGTAATCGGGCAGTTCGCCGGTGGTCCGTTCCCAGCCGGCCTGACCGTAATGGCGCTGCAGGCGCGCCAGCACGGCGGCCCGTTTTTCGTTGTCGCCGTAAGCGTGATAGGTCAGGTTCAAGGTCGTTGCGGGGCTCATGTCGAAGGCGGCCGTGTACCTTTCCTGCACCTGGATCGGGGCGTGGGTCTTGAGGTGGTCGACGAAGGCCGCGACGGCGGTTTTGATCTCCCCCGGGGGCAGGGTGTCGAGGTAAGGGTCAATCTCGTCCAGGCGGCTTAAAAGATCGTCGTCAGGATAGTGCAGCAGCACCGCCAGCAGCCGCAGGGCCTCGGTCTCGTTTGGGGTCATCACCGCTCTTTTCTTTCATCTGCAGGCTACAGGGCATCGCCAAAACCGCAGCCGCCCTGGCGGGCGTAAATAGCGTCGTCCCGAACCGGCGGGGTGGGCAGCACGAAGCGATCCTCCAGACGCGCCAACGCCAGGAGACGATAGATCTCTTCGACCGTGTCCTCCGAAAGGCCGACCGCATCGAGCAGCTGGTGGTCGCTGCGCTGCTCCACGCGCTTGGCCCGCATGAACTGGCGCACCGCCGAGAGGCGCCTGAGCGCCTGCCGGACCGGGGCCTCGTCCCCGGCGGTGAGCAGGTTGGCCAGGTAGGTGACGGGGATGCGCATGCGGTCGATCGTATCCATCTCCTCCGAAGGGTCCACCCGGCTGCTGACCGGGCTGAGCGGCGGCACGTACCAGACCATCGGCAGAGTCCGGAATTCCGGGTGCAGCGGCAGCGCCAGGCGCCACCGCCGGATCAAGGCATAGACCGGCGAGCGCTTGGCGGCGGCCATGAAGCTGGGGGCAATCCCCTGCGCTGCTGCGGCGCGTGCGATGGCCGGGTCGTTGGGGTCCAGCAGGATGTCGAGATGGGCCGGGTAGACCTCCCGGTTGTGTGGCGCCGCTGCCGCCGCCGCGATGCGCTCCGCGTCATAGAGCAGGATCCCCACGTAGCGGATGCGGCCCACACAGCTGTGGGCGCAGAGGGTCGTCAGACCGGCCTCGATGCGCGGGTAGCAGAAGATGCACTTTTCCGCCCGGCCGGTCTTCCAGTTGAAATAGACCTTCTTGTAGGGGCAGCCGGACACGCAGTAGCGCCAACCGCGGCAGCGCTCCTGGTCCACCAGGACGATGCCGTCCTCTTCGCGCTTGTAGAGGGCACCCGACGGGCAGGAGGCCACGCAGGCCGGGTTGAGGCAGTGCTCGCAGAGGCGCGGCAGCCAGAACATGAACACGTTGCGAAACTGGAGATAGGTCTGAATTTCGAGGTTCTTGAAATTGGGGTCGCCGCCCCCGGTTTCAGCCAGACCGGCCAGATCGTCCTCCCAGTTGGGGCCCCACTTGAGTGTGATCGGCTCCCCGGTCAAGCGCGAGCGGGGCCGCAGGGAGGGCTGGTGCTTGCGTTTCGGGCTCTCGATCAGCCGCGCGTAGTCGTAGTTCCACGGCTCGTAGTAGTCGTCGATGGCCGGCAGATCGGGGTTGTGAAAGATGTTCAGGCCTTTGTGCAGGCGGCCGCCGGCTTTGAGCTGCAGGCGGCCGCGGCGCAGTTCCCAGCCGCCGTGGTGGACCTCCTGGTTTTCCCACTTTTGGGGGTAGCCGATACCGGGTTTGCATTCGACGTTGTTGAACCACATGTATTCGGCGCCGTCGCGGTTGGTCCACACATTCTTGCAGGGGATGCTGCAGGTATGGCAGCCGATGCACTTGTCGAGGTTCAAGACCATGGCGTACTGGGCTTTAATCTTCATACCACTGCACCTCCCCGGCCTTGCGCAGGACGATCATCTCGTCGCGCTGGGCGCCGATCGGTCCATAATAGTTGAACCCGTAGCTGAGCTGGGCATAGCCGCCGATCATGTGAGTGGGCTTGACCAGGATGCGCGTCACGCTGTTGTGGGTGCCGCCGCGTTTGCCCGAGAGCTGGGACCCCGGTGTGTTGATCAGGCGTTCCTGGGCATGGTACATGAACGCCTTGCCCGGCGGAATGCGCGGGCTGACCACCGCCTTGGCCATCACCACCCCGTTGGCGTTGAAACACTCCAGCCAGTCGTTGTCGCGGATCGCGATCTTGCGGGCGTCCTCGTCGTTGATCCAGATCGCCTCGCCGCCGCGAAAAAGCGTCAACATGGTCAGAGTGTCGGAATAGGTGCTGTGGATCGACCACTTGGAGTGCGGCGTCAGGTAGTTGAGCACGAGCTCGCGGGCCGGGTCGCGGCGCACGCCGCTCGGTTCGATGCCCGTCATGTCCAGCGGCGGCCGGTACACGGGCAGGTGTTCGCCGAAATCGCGCATCCACGGGTGGTCCTGGTAAAACTGGGCCCGGCCGGTGAGGGTCCGGAAGGGCACTTTCTCCTCGATGTTGATCACAAAGGGCGAATAGCGCCGCGCTTCGGATTCGATCCCGCTCCAGATCGGCGAGGTGATGATCTTGCGCGGCTGGGCGGTCAGGTCGTCGAACCGGAAGCGTTCCCCCTGCCGCGCCGCACTCAGGTGGCGCAATGACAGGCCGGTGCGCTTTTCCAGGCCCGCCCAGGACTTGAAGGCCGTCTCGCCGTTGGTCTCGGGCGCCAGCATCAGGATGGTCTCCGCCGCCTGCTTGGCGGTTTCCATGAGCGGCAGCCCGCGGCTGACGCCCTCGGCCGTCACCGTACCCAGGGACGTTTTCAGGGCCTCAACCTCCTCGGCCGCCTGCCACATTACCCCCTTGGAGCCGACCCCCAGGGTGGCGGCCAGCGGCCCCAAAGCGGTCATCATTTTGTAGGTGTCGGCGTAATTGCGGGTCGCCACCGTCAGGGTGGGCATCGTCCGGCCGGGCACCGGCTCGCATTCGCCGTTGCGCCAGTCCCTGACGTCGGGCTGGGCGATTTCACCGGGGCTGTCGTGCATCAACGGGGTGGCCACCAGCTCTCTGGCCGTTCCGAGGTGCTCGGCCGCCATCTGCGAGAATTTCTCGGCGATGGTCTTGAACTGCTCCCAGTTGGTGCGCGTCTCCCAGGGCGGGTCGATGGCCGGGTTGAAGGGGTGAATGAATGGGTGCATGTCGGTGGTGTTGAGATCGTGCATCTCGTACCAGCCGGCCGCCGGCAGGGCGATGTCGGCATACATGGCACTGGTGGACATGCGCAGTTCGAGGGTGACCAGGAGATCCAACTTGCCCTCCGGGGCCGGGTCGCGCCACTGGATCTGTTCGGGGCGCAGATCGCTGTCGGTGTTGAGCACCGCATTCTCGGCGCCCAGCAGATGCTTGAGAAAATACTCGTGCCCCTTGCCGCTGGCGCCCAGCAGGTTGGCCCGCCACAGAAAGAGCACGCGCGGGAAGTTGGCGGGGTTGTCGGGGTCCTCGATGGCGAAGTGCAGCTCGCCCTTCTTGAGTTTGGCGACTGCGTAGGCGACGATTTCCGCATCCGAGACGGCGCCGCTGGCGACCGCCTCGCGCACCAGTTCGATGGGGTTCTGGTCGAACTGCGGATAGGCGGGCAGCCATCCCAGGCGGGCGGCGATCACATTGTAATCGGCCATGTGGCGCGCCGACGGCCGGGCGGCCAGCGGCGAGAGGATCGTTTCGGGCCGCAGCCCGTCATAGCGCCACTGATCGCTGGCGAAATAATAAAACGACGTGCCGTTCTGCAGCCGTGGCGGCCGCTGCCAGTCGAGACCGAAGGCCACCTGGGACCAGGCCGATTGGGGCCGGACCTTTTCCTGCCCCACGTAGTGGGCCCAGCCGCCGCCGTTGACCCCCTGGCAGCCGCAGAGGGTGGTCAGGTTGATGATGGTGCGGTAGATCATGTCGCTGTGGTACCAGTGGTTGGTGCCGGCCCCCAGGAAGATCATGGATTTGCCGCGGGTCTGCTCGGCGTTGCAGGCGAATTCGCGCGCCACCTGGATGGCATCGGCGGCCGGCACGCCGGTGATGGCCTCCTGCCAGGCGGGGGTGTAGGGCTTGGGGTCGGCGTAGTCCGCGGGATAATCCGCAGGTGCGCGCGGCGCGTTTTTGGGCGAAAGGCCCAGGTGGGCGGTCATCAGATCGAAGACCGTGGTCACCCGCAGCGCGCCCGCGGCGCCGGCCACGATCTTGAACGGCACCAGGCCCTTTTTGGACGTGCCGCCGGAAGCCTCAAACACCGGGAAGGACACCTCCTGCCAGCCGTCTGGCTGGTCGGCGAAACTCAGCAGAGGGTCGATGCACTGGCCGCCCTCTTCCAGCTTCAGGTTCCAGCGGCCCTCCTCGTTCCAGCGAAACCCGATGCTGCCGTTGGGCACCGCGAAGCCGCCCCCGGCACCGTCGAAAATGACCGTTTTCCAATCGGCGTTGTTGGTGTCGATGCCCAGGTCCACGGCGCGCAGGAACCGGCCGGGGGTGTCGATGCCGTCGCGGGTTTCGAGCACCACTCCAAACGGCAGATCGGTGTACTGTTTGGCGTAATCGGTGAAATAGGGCACCTGGCGATCGATGTAGAACTCCTTGACGATGACGTGGGTCATGGCCATGGCCAGAGCCGCATCCGTGCCCGCGCGCGCCGGCAGCCAGGTGTCGGCGAACTTGACATACTCGGCGTAGTCGGGCGCCACCGCGGCCACCCGGGCGCCCCGATAGCGCGCCTCGGTGTAGAAGTGCGCATCGGGGGTGCGCGTCATGGGCAGGTTGGTGCCCCAAACAATGAAGTAGGAGGATTCGAACCAGTCGGCGCTTTCGGGCACGTCGGTCTGCTCGCCCCAGATCTGGGGCGAGGCCGGCGGCAGGTCGCAATACCAGTCGTAGAAGCTGATCATGGAGGCGCCGATCAGCGACAGGAAGCGCGAGCCCGAGGCATAGCACACCATGGACATCGCCGGGATCGGGGAGAACCCGAAAATGCGGTCCGGGCCGTAGGCCTTGATGGTGTGGATCAAGGCCGCGGCGATCATCGTCGCGGCCTGGTCCCAGGTGGCGCGCACGAAGCCACCCTTGCCGCGCTCGCGCTGAAACCGGCGACGGGACTGGTCGTCGCTGACAATGCTGGCCCAGGCGGCGACCGGGTCGGTGTGGCGGGCCAGCGCCTCGCGCCACATCTGCATCAGGCTGGAGCGGATCAGCGGGTATTTCAGGCGCACCGGGCTGTAGGTGTACCACGAGTAGGTGGCCCCACGCGGGCAGCCGCGCGGCTCGTGGTTGGGAAACCCATCGCCGCAGGCGGGGTAGTCGGTGGCCTGGGTTTCCCACACCAGGATGCCGTCCTTGACGTAGACGTCCCAGGAGCAGGACCCGGTGCAGTTGACCCCGTGGGTGGAGCGTACCTTTTTGTCGTATTGCCAGCGGCGCCGGTAGAGCGTCTCCCACTCCCGCTGGCCGCAGCGCGTCTGGGTCCAATTGTCGTGACCGATCTCCTCCTGGCAGCCGTGGGCGAACCCCTTGGGCCGGAAAAAGCGCAGGCCGTCCAGGAAACCGTGCGGCATGGCGCACCTCCCGTGTTATTTCTTAACGAGTCGTTCGTGTGAGGGCGTCGAGCAGTTTTTTCATCAGGGTGTTGATCCGGTGGAATCGCTGGGACTGGGCCAGCATGGCGGCCGGGTCCTGGACAAAAACGGAGCCGTCGAGTTCCCCGCGACAGTTGTCGATCAGGGCCGCCGCGGAGCGCGGCGTGGTCTCCAGGTGAAACTGCAGCCCCACCATGCGGTCGGCGATGATGAAGCCCTGGTTGGGGCAGGCCTGGCTGGCCCCCAAGGGCACGGCCCCGACCGGAAGATCGAAAGTGTCGCCGTGCCAGTGGAAGGCCTCGAAGACCGGGGGCATTACATCGCGCAGTATGGTGGTTTGAACCTTTTCGGCCCGGGTCACGGGGAACCACCCGATTTCACGGTGCTTGTTGCGGGTGACGGCGGCGCCGGCCGCCTGGGCCATCAGCTGGGCGCCCAGGCAGATGCCCAGGGCGGTTTTGCCCCGGGCCATCACCTCTTCCAAAAACCGCTTCTCGCCGGCCAGCCAGGGGTGGCGCGCCTCGTCATGGACCCCCATGGGCCCTCCCATGACGATCAGGACATCGAGCGATTCCAATTCCGGCAAGGGGTCATCTTTATAGAGCCGGGTGACGCTCAGCCGGTGGCCGTTGCGCACCAGATAAGGCGCGATGCTGCCGACGTCTTCAAACGGGACATGGTAGAGGGCGTGTACGCGCATTCAGGGATCTTTATTTGTCACTAAAAATCTTGGGTGGCCGGGCGGTGTCCCCGGTGGCGTTGGGGAAGTCCTTGGCGACGTAGGCCTTCTGGTTGGCTTCCAGCAGGTGATTCGCCTCCTCCATGAAGTTGTTGAAGCGCAACTTGACTTCATAGAAGCCATGCCACCAGGCGTAGTCCGGCGCCATCATCATGACGCCCATGCGCGCCCGGCGGCCCTCATGGTGCCAGAGCTCATAGAACTCGACCTCCAGGCGTTCATCGAAGAACTTGGTCTGATCCAGCAACCCTTTGGCCACGAGGTCATCGAATTTGGTTTTGGCCGGTTTGTAGTAAATCTCGTTGTACTCTTCCACGGCCTGGTCGAAACCCTGGTAAAAGTCATCGATCCAGGAGTCGCCGTGGCAGGCGCGGCAGACATTTTTCATTTTCTCCCGCTCCACCTGCCAGTCGGTCCCCGAGGGGAAAGCCGCAAAGTCGCCCGGGCGTACCGTCAACGGGGCCTGGGTCTCCCAGGAAAGCCGTTCGGTGACGTCATGGGTGCCCATGACCTTGCCCGATCCGCTCATGTGGCAGGCCGCGCAGGTGGGGGCGCGATAGTCGGTCCCCGGGGTCCAGGTGCCGGCGGCGGCATTGAAATTGAATTCATCCCCGAAGGCGTGGTAGATCGTGCCGTGCTTGGACTCTTCGTAAATCTCGATCTGGGGGTGATCCGGGCCCAGATGGCAGGAGTCGCAGGCTTCGGGGCGCCTGGCTTCGGAAACTGCGAACCGGTGCCGGCTGTGGCAGGAAGTACACGACCCTTTGCTGCCGTCCAGATTCAGCCGCCCCACGCCCACGTTGGGCCAGGTGGTCGGATCGAGTTTACCCTTGTCGTCGATGGCCACCACCGTGCCGTGGCAATGAAAGCAGCCGGTCTTGCGCTCGTTGTCCGAGTTCATGCCCTTGTTCAGCCAGGGGTCGATCTTCCACATGATCTCGATGGTGTTGGCGTGCTTGCTTTTGCTGTACTGGGTCACCTCGTCGGGATGGCAGCGGGAGCAGTCCTTGGGGGTCACGATGGCGGCGATGGGCACTTTGTACTTTTCTTCCCCATAGGGCAGATCTTTGCGGCTGTAATATTGATCATGTCCCTTGGCCACATCCTGGTCGCCCGGGTGGGCCAGGTGGCAGTCCAGGCAGGTGATGTTGGCGTTGGCGTGGCGGCTGTTGGCCCAATCACTGAACAGGCCGGGGTTGGCCTGCCGGTGGCATTCGATGCAGGCAATCGCTTCCGGCGGGAGGCTGCGTTCAATGCGGTACTCCTTGACCTTGGCGTAGTTGGGCTGGGCCATGGTCGCGGACATGGTCCCGACAGCGATCAGGGCCAGGATCGTCACACCCGATAGAATCAACACGTTGCGTCGCCTCATGATTTACGCTCCTTTCGGCAAAAGTCTGGAACCGTTTGGGATGCGGATCGGTTACAGGTTTCTCAACCCCTTGGCCTGATAGGGCAATTGGCCGCACTGCCGGTAATTGATGATCGCGCTGTCCGTGTGCACGAGGTCCCAATGACAATCCACGCATTTTTTTTCATATCCGGGGCGGGGATAGAGCACGGTGCGGTGGGCCAGCATGGCCCCTCGGTTTTCGGGCATGGTCAAAAGGTTGCGATGACACTTTTGGCACTGAGCGTTGTCAAATGAAGCGTAGGCGGCCTCCCGGTTTTTCTGCCGGTCGTATTCATCCATGAGGAAATGCTGGACCACGTCCTTGACGCCGTGGAAGGTCTTGGCGAAAAAGAAATCGATGGTCTTGTGGGGGGCGGGCAGGTGGCAGTCCATGCAGTCGGCCACGAACCCCTGAGAGTTGTTGACATGCGTGGAACCACGCCACGCCACCACCGCCGGCTTGATTTCGTGGCAGGAGGCGCAGAATTCAGGGGTGGAGGTTCTCACCATGGTATAGTAGGTCATACTGAACAGGGGAAAGGCGATCATAACGCCCACACCAACCAGAATTGCCGCGATCACATACTTTTTCATGGCTGCCCCCATGTGACCCCATCACCCTATTTTTTCGTGGCGATCGGGTTGAACGGCATTTGAAAACAGTTGCCAGGCTTGGCGGCCGTGCTGCGCCAAATCGAATTCACCCTCGCTTAGGTCCCAGATGATGGCTGCCGGCTGAATCATGCCCAAAAACGAGACGGCGATACTCTCCGGGGCAAGATCATCACGCAGGGCGCCATTTTTCTGTCCTTCCCTGACAATGGTCGCCACGTTATTGATAACATCCTGAATGATCGCATAAAGCTGCCGGCGTTGGTCCTCCACCCCGGCGAGAACTTCCTCCGAGAAAATCAGCCGGGGGATCGCGTTGTTGCCGCCGATCATGTCGATGTGTCTGGTAAACAGCAACTGCAGCTTTTCAAGCGGCGCCATCTCCAAGTCTACAACATCCTGGAAATGCTTGTTCAAGCGGGTTCGAATCAGGTGCATGACCGCGGCGACAATCGCGCTTTTGTTTTTGAAGTGACGGTAGAGGGCTGAGGGCACAACCCCCACTCTTTTAGCAACCGCGACGACATTCAGCGCCCGAACCCCTTCGGCGCGAACAATTTCCAGCGCCGCTTCGGCAATCTGGTCATGCCGAATGTCAGTTCC
>JBAPYE010000430.1:0-4454 GCA_049284575.1 Desulfobacterales bacterium | reverse complement strand
GGCCGGCGACGGCTCGGACCGCTCCTGGTACCGCCTCAGCTGGGGCGGGCGCACGCTGGTTCTGGCCGATCACGGGATCCGCCCGTCCCTGGAGACCTGCGAGGCCGATGCCTTTATCGCCATCGGCCGCCATCTCCAGCAGAAAGGGGTGCCGGTTCCGGCCATCGGGGTTCACGACGCGTTTTCGGGCCTGGTCTTCATGGAGGATCTCGGGGATGAAAATCTCCAGCAGGCCGCGCGCCGCTGCACCTCGGCCGACGAGCTGACGGCGCTCTACCGGCGGGTGATCGACGCGGCGCTGCCGCTCTGGACCCGGGGGACGGCGGGCTTCGACCCGGCCTGGGCCTACCAGGGCCCGCGCTTTGACCGCGAGCTGATCCTGGAGCGCGAGTGCCGCTACTTCCTGACGGCCTTCGTGCAGGGCTACCTGGGTCTTGAGGTCTCGCCGGATGAGTTTAAGGCCGAGTTCAGTGCCCTGGCCGACGGGCTGCTGACCCATGGCCTGGACGGCCTGATGCACCGCGACTTCCAGTCGCGCAACATCATGTGGCACCGCGACGGCCCCTGGGTGATCGATTTCCAGGGGGCCCGCCCGGGGCCGGTGCAGTACGACCTGGCGGCCCTTCTGATCGACCCCTACGTCGAACTGCCCTCGCCGGTTCAGGAGAATCTTCTGGCCTATGCTCGCCGGCGGCTGGGATGCGATCCCGAGCGCTTTCAAATTGGCTACGCCTACTGCGCGCTCAGCCGCAACCTGCAGGTGCTGGGGGCCTTCGGCCATCTCAGCCGGGTAAAGGGCAAACCCTTTTTCGAAGCCTATATCCCGGCGGCCGTGCGGGCCCTTCAGGAGAATCTCGACACCCCGCCGGTGCGCGGCTTCAACCGTCTCAAAGACCTGGCCTGTCAGGTGGCGCAGCAGGTCGACACATCAAGGAGGTAGACGATGGCACCCACAGCAGTGATGATCAACGGCCTGCCGGGCAACATGGCGGCCTGCGTCGTTCGGCACGCCCTGGCGGATGGGCGTTTCAGGGTGGTCCCCTTTTCCCTGACCGGACCTGAAATCAGCGCCACCGAAACCAGCATCGATGAATTCAAGCTCGCCCTGATTCACCCGGATCGCCGCGAGATCGAGATCCAACCGGTCATCGAGGCCTTCAGCCCTTTTATCAGTGTGGATTTCACCCACCCTGCGGCCGTCAACGCCAACGCCGAATTCTACTGCGGCTGCGGGCTGCCCTTTGTCATGGGCACCACCGGCGGCGACCGTGACCGCCTGCAGACCACCGTCGCCGCGGCCGGCCTGGCGGCGGTCATCGCCCCCAACATGGGCAAGCAGATCGTCGGGTTTCAGGCCATGATGGCCTGGGCCGCCGAAACCTTTCCCGGACTCTTCAGCGGCTACCGGCTCAGCGTGCGGGAAAGCCACCAGCAGGGCAAGGCCGACACCAGCGGCACGGCCCGCGCCATGCTCGGCTACTTTCGAGAGCTGGGGGCGCCGCTTGACGACGAAGAGATCCAGATGGCGCGCGACCCCGTGGTTCAGAAGGCGCAGTGGGGCGTTCCCGACGCCTACCTGCGAGGCCACGGCTGGCACACTTACACCCTGGATTCCGCCGACGGCACGGTGCGCTTCGAGTTCACCCACAACGTCAACGGCCGCGACATCTACGCCCTGGGAACATTGGATGCCGCCGATTTCCTGGCGGCCAAAATTGAGCAGGGCCGGCCGGCGCGGATCTATTCGATGATTGATGTGCTCAAGGGGATCTGACCCCCGGCCGCCCCGCGGATAGCCGGCGCGGCCGTGCCACCGGAGATTGTCGATGAAACCCTGGCTTTTGATTTTCCCCCTGCTACTGGTTGCCGCAGTGGCGGCCGGTGAGGAGGTCTTCCCCGACACGGGCTGGCAGGACCGCCCCAACCCCCTGGCCGATCCCGACGCCCAAGTCGGCGGTGAAATCGCGGTTTATCTCGGCCAGTACCCCAGGAGCCTGAATTACTACCTGGATGCCAGCACCCAGTCGGCCCAGGTTTTCGGGGCGCTCTACGAGTCGCTGCTCGACATGGACCCGGTCAGCGCCGAGTACCGGCCGGGGCTCGCCGCGCGCTGGACGATCTCCGCGGACAAGCGGACCTTCACCTTCCAGCTTGACCCGGCCGCGCGCTGGAGCGATGGTCGCCCGATCACGGCGCGCGACGTGCGCTTCACCTTTGACACGATCATGGATCCCAAGCACCTCACCGGCTCCCACAAGGTGGCCATGGAGCGCTTTGATCAGCCGGTGCTGGTGGACGCGCGCACCATCCGCTTCCGGGCCCGCAGCGTTCACTGGCAGAACCTCGGCGCCGCCGGCGGGTTTCACATCCTGCCGCGGCACATCCTCCAGGGGCGCGACTTCAACAAGGTCAATTTCGAGTTTCCGGTGGTCTCCGGCCCCTATCGCCTGGGGGAGATCAGGGAAGGGGCGCACCTGACCCTGGAGCGTCGCGCGGACTGGTGGCTGCGGGGGGCCGAGCGCACCCGGGGCACCGGCAATTTTCAGACCGTCAAATTCCGATTTTACGCCGAGAACGAGAACGCCTTCGAGGCCTTCAAAAAGGGCCTGATCGATCTCTACCCGGTCTACACCGCCCGCCAGTGGGTCAACGAAACCAGCGGGTCGCGCTTCTTCAACAACTGGATCGTCCGGCAGCAGGTCTTCAACCACAAACCGGTGGGCTTCCAGGGCTTTGCCATGAACATGCGCCGCCCGCCCTTCGACGACCTGCGGGTGCGCCGGGCCATGTCGCTGCTGCTGGACCGCGAAAAGCTCAACCAGACGATGATGTACAGCCAGTACTTCCTGCACCGCTCCTACTACGAGGACCTCTACTCGCTGAAAACCCCGTGTCCCAACCCGTTGACGCCCTTCGACAAAGATAAGGCCCGCGAGCTGCTCGAGCAGGCGGGCTGGGCGGTGGACCCCGCCACCGGCTGGCGCGTGAAGGACGGCCGGCGGTTTGTCTTCAAGTTTCTAACCCGCAGCGCCGGCACCGACAAGTTCCTGGCGGTCTACGCCGAGGACCTCAAGGACGCCGGCATCGAGCTGGTCATCGACCAGAAGGACTGGGCCGCCTGGATGAAGGACATGGACGGGTTCAACTTCGACATGACCTGGGCGGCCTGGGGGGCGGGGATCTTCAAAGACCCCGAGGGGATGTGGTCTTCAAAAGAGGCCGATCGTGTGGGCGGCAGCAACATCACGGGCTTTCGTAACCCGGCCGTGGATGACCTGATTGCCCTGCAGAAGCAGATCTTCGACGTCCACAAGCGCAACGAAATCATTCGCAAGATCGACCAGATCGTCTTCAACGACTACCCCTTCGTGCTGCTCTGGAACATCAACTACACCCGCCTGCTCTACTGGAACAAGTTCGGCATGCCGGCCACGGTGCTCTCCAAGTTCGGCGGCGAGGAGGGCGCCTACTGGTACTGGTGGCTCGACCCGGACGCGGTGGCGGTCCTCAAAGACGCCATGGCCAACAACCTGGCAGTCCCGCCGCAGCCCGCGGTGGTGGTCTTCGACGACGTCTTCTCCCCTTAAGCCCGGCGGCGGTGCGCGCCGCTGCCGCCGGCAGCCCGCTCACAATAACGGCAAGCCGCGACCCCGCGAGACGCCGGCACGAACGCCCCTTGACATCAAATAGGGTGCCCTGTAGATAATCAATATCATTCACCCCACATGCCGTCTCGCCCATGGATCGGCCCAATACCAAAACCGGCGCCGACGGAACATCCGCGCCGCCGGCCGCCCCCAATCGGCGCAACGCACCACGTCAGGCGTTGAGCCCGCCGAGGGTCGCCCTGTTCAGGCCCGTGGACGGGACGGGTGCTTCCCCGCCGCCTTGGGGCCCCGGGGAGCGGCCTTTCTATGTCGATGTCCATGACGGCAGCCCGGACGGCCTTCTTATCTGGACCGCGCGGGACATCCCCCCGGGGCAGCACTTCCACCTCTTCGTCTTCGGCTTCCCCGGCAAGGGCTGGGGTTGTTTCGATTGCCAGGTGCGCTGGGTCAAGCCGGACCCCAAAAAAGCGTCCTACCACCTGGCGGGCTGCACGGCCGCCGCGGCCGATTTCAAACTGCCCGCAGCCCCCGCCGGCGCCACCAAACCCGGCCCTTTCCCCTCGGACTACGAGTTCTTCCGGACGGTGCCATTTCTCAAGGCCATTCATCGCGACGCGGTCTGCCCGCTGCTGAACATCATCCGCCACCAACCGGTGAAAGCCGGGGAGACCTTCATCACCCAGGGGGAGGAGGGCGATGCGTGTTTCTTCGTTCACACCGGGACCTGCCGGGTGGTTCTGGAAAAGCAGGGCGAACGCCACGTCGTGGGCCTGGTCAAGGAGCGGGAGTTTGTCGGTGAGATGGCCCTTCTGACCGGCGAGCCCCGCAGCGCGCACGTGGAGGCGC
>JBAPYE010000429.1:0-5196 GCA_049284575.1 Desulfobacterales bacterium | reverse complement strand
GCGCACGTTCTGACGCGACCGGCCGGGATCGGGTCGCGCGGGCCGGGGGCGGCTGCCGCGGGGCGGCCTGGGGCGGCGGGGAAAGGAGGGTCTCATGGGCAAAATACGACTGGCCACCACCTGGCTTGACGGCTGTTCCGGCTGCCACATGTCCTTTCTGGACCTGGACGAGGAAGTGCTCACGATCCTGGACCGGGTCGAGCTGGTTTACGGACCGCTGGTGGACGCCAAGCAGATTCCGCCGGGAATCGACGTGGCCCTGGTGGAAGGCGCGGTCAGCACCGCCGCCGACCGGGAAAAAATCCTGCTGCTGCGCGAGCGCGCCGCCATCCTGGTGGCCCTGGGAGACTGCGCCGTGACCGCCAATGTGCCGGCCATGCGCAACCGCTTCAGCACCGAGGAGGTGCTGGGGCGCGCCTACCTCGAGAATGCAACGGCCAATCCGCAGCTGCCCGGAGAAGGCGCACCCCGGCTCTTGGCGCAGGCCCGGCCACTGCATGAACTGGTCGCCGTGGACGTTTTTATCCCGGGCTGCCCGCCGCCCGCCGTGGCCATCGGTTTTGCGCTGGCGGAACTGCTGGCCGGTCGCATTCCCGACATGGCCGGGCGCTCGCGCTTCGGGGCCTGAAAACGAAGGGGGGTTGACGATGGGACGGCGCATCGAAATCGAACCGGTCACCCGCATCGAGGGCCACGGCACCATCACCGTCCAACTGGACGATCAGGGCCGGGTCAGGGACGCCCGGTTTCACGTCACCCAGTTCAGGGGGTTTGAAAAGTTCTGCGAGGGCCGGCCCTACTACGAAATGCCCGCACTGGTGGAGCGGATCTGCGGCATCTGCCCGGTCAGCCATTCCCTGGCCTCGGCCAGGGCCTGCGACGCCATCCTGGGGGTGCGCGTCCCGCAGACGGCCCAAAAACTCCGCCGCGTGCTCAACTGCGCGGCCTTCATCGCCTCCCACGCCCTGAGCTTCTTTTACCTCTCGGCGCCGGACCTGCTGCTGGGGATGGATGCCGACCCGACCCGGCGCAACCTGCCGGGGCTGGCGGCCGCCTACCCGGCGGTAGTCAAAAACGGGATCGCCCTGCGCAGGGCCGGTCAGGGCATCATCGAAACTTTCGCCGGCAAGCGCATCCACCCCGCCTGGGTCGTCCCCGGGGGGGTGAACGCCGGCCTGAGAGCCGAAGACCGGGATCAAATCCTCTCCGATCTGCCCGCCGCCAAAGCCATCGTTGTGGACACGCTGGCGGATTTCAAGGGCCGCATCGCCGACTTCCAGGAGGAGATCGCATCCTTCGCCAACTTCCCGTCTCTTTTCGTGGGGCTGGTGAATGCCGAGGGCGACCTCTCTTTGAGCGAGGGCACCCTGCGGTTCGTCGACACCGAAGGCGGCATTCTGGCCGACAACATCGACCCCGCGGACTACCCGCAATTCATCGGCGAGGCGGCCGAGCCGTTCTCCTATCTCAAATCCCCCTATTACCTTCCCCTGGGCTACCCCGACGGCATCTACCGGGTGGGCCCGGCTGCCCGCCTGAACGTCTGCAACAACTGCGGCAGCCCGCTGGCCGACCAGGAGCTGGACGAGTTCAGGAGCCTCGACAGCGGGCCGCTTTCCAGCAGCTTTCACAACCATCACGCCCGGCTGATCGAAATCCTCTACTGCATCGAAACCATCGAGGCCCTGATGGCCGACCCCGAAATTCTCGACCCGCACGTCCGCGCCCACGCCGAACCGAACTTCACCGAGGGCCTGGGCTGCGTCGAGGCCCCGCGCGGCACCCTCCTGCACCACTACCGGGTTGATTCCAACGGCCTGATCACCTGGGTCAACCTGATCGTCGCCACCGGCCACAACAATCTCGCCATGAACCGCGGTGTGCGCCAGGTGGCCGAGCGCTTCATCCACGGCGACGACATCGCCGAGGGCGCGCTCAACCGCCTGGAGGCCGTCATCCGGGCTTTCGACCCCTGCCTGAGTTGCTCCACCCACGCCCTCGGCCGGATGCCCCTGACAGTGGAGCTGCGCACCCCCGACGGCCGCCTGCGCCGCCGGCTGCGGCGTGAGTAATGAGCCGGGTGCTGGTAATCGGCTGGGGCAACCCGGCGCGCGGCGACGACGGCCTCGCCTGGCACGCCCTGAAGCAACTGGCGGCGGGGCCTTTGCGGGAAAATGTCAGACTGCTCCTGCAACAGCAGTTGACCCCCGAGCTGGCCGAACACGTTCAGCGGGCGCAGCGGGTCCTCTTCGTCGATACCAGCGCCCAGGACCCACCCGGCCAAATCCGCTGCCGGCGCCTTTGCCCCGCGGACTGCGAGGCGGCCGCCTTCAGCCACCACCTCACCCCGGATACCCTGCTGGCCCTGACGCAAACCCTCTTCGGCAGGTGCCCCGAGGCGTTTTCGCTGAGCGTCGGGGGCGCGGCATTCGGCTTTTCCGAAGCCCTCTCCCTCCAGGTTAAAAACGCCTTGCCAGACCTGCTCCACTGCATTCGGCAGCAGCTTGATACCCCGGCCCTGCCGGCCCGAAAAAAGGTTCAAAAACGACGGGATGGCTGAAAACAGGTTTTCCTGACGCCATGAAGGCTTTGGCGGGCAAACTATCTTCCCTCTCTTATCCGTCGAAAACCCTCAGCGCCTCTTTTAGGAGCACCTGGAACAAGTAGGCGACCGGGATCAAGGGGCTTTTGCGTACTTCAGGAGGGGGTGGGCTTCCGGCCTGCCGGACATCAAATACTCAGATCGTCAAGGGGGCTGGGAACCCCCTGGCCGCCTTGCTGCAAAACGTGCGTGTAGATCATGGTCGTCGAAACATCCCGGTGGCCGAGCAAGGCCTGGATGGTGCGAATATCGGTGCCACGCTGGAGGAGGTGGGTGGCGAAACTGTGGCGAAAACTGTGGGCTGTGATCCGTTTATCGATCCCCGCTTTTCGCACGGCTACCTTAATGGCTTTGTTGACGATGCTCGGGTCGAGGTGGTGGCGCCGGACAACGCCACTTATGGGGTCCCGCGATACACCCCCGGCGGGAAACACATACTGCCAACCCCATTCCTTCGGGGCCGATGGATATTTGCGCTGGAGGGAATACGGGAGATAGGCCTCACCCAATCCCTGTGCCAAATCACCCTCATGTATCACCTTGACCCGTACCAGGTGGGTTTGCAAGAGCGGCGCGACCGAAATGGGGAAGGTCGTTACGCGATCCTTGCCTCCCTTTCCAGAACGAACAGTGATCGTTTTCATTTGAAGATCGATATCCTGCACTCTCACCCGAAGGGCTTCCATCATGCGCAGACCGCTTCCGTAAAGCAGCTTGACGATAAGCTGCGGTGCGCCGTTCAGAAGAGGAATGAGCCTGGCCACCTCCTCCCGGGTCATGACAACGGGAACATTGAGCTTTCTGGGTGCACGAACGGCATTGATCGCCCCTTCCAAGGGTTCTTTCAAAACCTTTTTGTAGAGAAAAACCAGCGCATTCATGGCCTGATTCTGGGTCGAGGGAGCGACGTGACCTTCCACGGCAAGATGAGTGAGAAATTCAGTGATCTTTCCTTCACCCCCCTTGAGATCGTCCCGTGACGCCATTCGGTGGTGCAGCACGTATCGCTTGATCCATTCGCAATAGGCTCTCTCGGTATGGATCGAATAGTGGTGAAGGCGCATCACATCTCGAACTTCGTCGAGAAGCCGGGTTGGCTTTTTCATTGACACGCTTCCTTTTTCTCAAGTATGCTCAAAATTGGTTTAATAATCTGACATTATTCTAAAATTGTTGAATGAACTCAACCTACTTCGTGCATTTTCCAATTTCATCCATTAGGCGTTTTATTTCATGCATGGATCGAAAACACTGATATTAACCTTGAGGCGAAATCGCCTGAAAAGGCCGTCAATATCACATTATCAGGGCGAAAATACCTGATAATCAATGGTTATCGCAACGAACAAAGGAGAAAGAAATGAACTTAGCAGATATAAAAAAAATGAGTATGGTCGAACGATTGAAAGCTATGGAAGCGCTCTGGGATTCTCTTTTATATGAAAATGAGGAAATGGAAAGCCCGGAATGGCATGAAAAAATGGTCGAAAAACGAAAAGCCAAAATTAAAAGCGGCAAAGCAAAATTTATCAGTTTGTCGGAGTTGAAAGCGAGCCGAAACCAATGAAGATAAATGACGTCTTTATTTTGGAAGAAGCCGTTGATGATATGGATGAAGGGAAAGAGTTTTATAACCTCAGAGAATTTGGGGTCGGAGAATATTTTTGGGATTCATTGATTTCCGATATTGAATCGCTGATCATTTATGCCGGAATTCATAAGAAGAAATTCGGATTGTATCAAATGTTTGCCAAGCGATTCCCTTATGCCATTTATTATGAAGTCGAAAACAATTTTGCTTATGTCGTCGCAATATTACCCATGCGCCGAGATCCAGCATGGATTGTCGAGCAAATAGGAAATAGGCGCTAACCCGCCAGTCCACCGGATTGCCATTCCGCTACCGCTCTATGGCAACCGGTGACCGGCAACGTTAGCTGCCCAGTTTTTCATCCGATTCAATACCAAAGGAGACACAAAATGATGAAACACACAAGACTCATCGCGCTGGGGTGCATCATGGCGCTGGTTGCGCTTCCACAGATCCAAGCTCACGCCCAAGACAAGATCGGCGCAGCGGAGGCGCGTGCCATCGCCGTGGACGCCTATATCTACTTCTATCCGCTGGTGTCGATGGACATTACCCGTCTGCAAAGCACGAACGTTGAACCCGGCAAAGAGTTCGGCAAGGGACCGATGAACATGTTCGTCAGCGTCCCGGAGTACCCGCCTGCCGATCTGAAAATCGTCGTGCGCGTCAACTTCGATACGCTCTATTCCGTCGCCTGGTTGGACTTGACGAAGGAACCGCTGATCGTCTCCGCACCGGATACCGATGGCCGATACTACCTGCTGCCCATGCTCGACATGTGGACTGACGTTTTCGCTTCGCCGGGTTGGCGAACTACCGGCACTCAGGCCGACAACTTCCTTGTCACGCCTCCCGGCTGGACGGGCGAGGTGCCGAGCGGCTTCTCGCTCATTCCCGCACCGACACCATATGTCTGGGTAATTGGCCGCACCAAGACCGATGGCTCCGCCGATTACCCTGCTGTTAACAAGGTCCAGGCGGGCTACAAAGTCACCCCGCTCTC
>JBAPYE010000428.1:0-4466 GCA_049284575.1 Desulfobacterales bacterium | reverse complement strand
GCCTTCACCCACCAGGATCACCCCCTTGAAAAAGCGCGCCGGCTGGCCCCCGAACTCCGCCCCGAACTCCTTGCAGAAGGCCTCGCCCTCGGCGATCTGGCGCTTGGCCTCGTGGACCCGGCCGTTTACCATCAGGCCGTAGGCCAGGGCCAGCTTCGGGAAGATCGCGTACCAGGGGTCGACCGAGACCAGGACGGCTTTTTCGAAAAACCGGCAGGCATCAGGGATCTCGCCCCCGATCAGGGCGCTCCAGCCAAGGCAGCAGTAGCCCATGCCCTTGGCTCGGTAATCCCCGTGCTCGCGGCCGAATTTAAGCAGCATCTCGCCGGTCGCCGCGGTCTCGGCCATCTCGCCCTTGTGCCAGAGGGCGTAGCCTGTGGCGGCGAGGGAACTGAAGTAGATGAAGTTGTCGCTATCCCCCGTGCGGTGGATCTCCTGGGCCTTTGCGGCGTGGGCCAGGGCCTCGTCGAGCAGCCCCAGCTCGCTGCAGACCCAGGCCAGCCAGCAGCTGGCATAGCCGACGAAGGCCATGTCCTCTTTTTCCTTGGCCAGGGAAAGGGCCGTCAGCAGGGTTTGGTGGGCCTCGCGGAACCGTTCGCGGTGCCACAGGGCGCAGCCCAGCCAGGCGTGGAACATGCCGCGGGTTTTGTCGTCGCTGAGCCGATCGGCGATTTTTCTGTGGTCGCTCAGGAGCTGCAGCAGTTCCTCGTAGCGCCCGCGGTAGTAGTGAACGAAGGCCCACTGGTTGATCAACTCGATCTTCATTCGGTCGCTTTCCGGCGAGGTGAAGTGCCGTCCGATCCAGTCGTAGGCGCTCTGGTAGTAGCGGTGGGCTTCCTCCAGTGCATAGCGCCCCAGGCTTTTGGCACCGGAGGCTGCCAGGTAGGTGACCGCCTTGTCGGGGGAGGTGCCGCGCTGAAAATGGTAGGCCAGGGCCTCGTAGGATTCGGGCAGGCGATCCGCGTAGAGTTCCTCCAGCACCCGGGCGACCCGCTCGTGGATCGCCTTCCGCCTGGCTGTCACGAGACCGCCGTAGACCACCTCCTGGGTCAGGGCGTGCTTGAAGACATACTCCACCGAGGGCCTGAAGCTGCGGGCCTTGATGATGTCAAGCGTCTCCAGGCTCCCCAGGTGGTGCCAGAGGTCGGTCTCGCAATCGGTGATACGGCATAAAATGTCGTGTGAAAAGGAGCGGCCGATCACCGCCGCCTCCTGCAGGATGCATTTCACCGCGGGCTCCAGGCGGTCCACCCGGGCGGCGATAACCCCGTGCACGGTGGCCGAAATCCGGGCCTCGCTGATGGTTTTCAGCAGCACCCAGCCGTCTTTTTCAGGCGCGAGCACCTCGGATTCCACCAGGGAGTTGATGATTTCCTCGAGGTAGAAGGGGTTGCCGCCGGCCTTGTCGCGCACGAAGCGTTTCAACTCCGCGGGCAGCACTTCGCTTTTCAGAAGCGAGCCGACCATCGCCTCGGTTTCAGCAGGTGAGAGGTCCTCCAGGCGGATCTCCACATAGGCCTCGCCGAGGTTTTCGGTCTGCTGGTGGGACAGCAGGCTCAACGTGGGCCGGTAGACCAGGATCACCAGGGCCGGGTAGCGGAAGTCCGACAGGAGAAAGCGGATCAGCTCAAGCGAGGACGGGTCCGCCCAGTGCAGATCCTCCAGGCAGATGATCGTCGGCGCGCGCCGGCTCATGGCCGTCAGGATGTCCAGGATCGCCTTCTGCAGGCGCTGGCGCCAGGTTTCCGGGCCGATTTTGGTCAGCTGCGGGTAGTCGAAGTTGTAGAGGCGGCCGACGTATGGCACCACCTCCTCCTGGTGGTCGACGAAATCGAGACCGGATTCGATCTTCGCCCGGACGCGCTCCGCCGGGTCGCCCTCCTCGATGCCCAGGGTGCGGTTCAAGAGATCGATGAACGGGAAGTAGGTGAAGTTGCGGGAGTAGGGGTAGCACTGGCCCTCGCGCCAGTTGACCTTGGCGCGGCCGGCGACGGCCTTGAATTCCTCCACCAGCCGGCTCTTGCCGGTGCCGGCGGTGCCGCAGATCGCCACCAGGCGGCCGTTTCCGGCCCGCACCCGGTCCAAAGCCTCGGCCAAGGTGGTCAGCTCCGGGCTGCGGCCGATCAGATCGGCCCGCAGGCCGTGGAAGCGGTGGATCTTCAGGGGCCGGTCGATCAACGAGACCACCCGGTAAATCTGAACCGGGACGCTCACGCCCTTGACGGCCACCGGGTCCAGGGCCAGAAAATTGAAATAGCCCAGGGCGTGGCGGTAGGTTTGATCGCCCACCAGGATCTCCCCCGGCCCGGCCAGGGCGCAGAGCCGGGAGGCGATGTTGAGCGGCGCGCCGGCGATGCCGTGGGTGCCCGCCTCGAAGTCCACGTTTCCTGTGACCACAAGGCCTGTGTTGATCCCCGAGTGCATCGCCAGGCGCTGCCCGATCTCTTCTTCGTAGCTGCGGCTGTAAACCGCCACGCGCTCATGGATCTCGCGTGCGGCGATGACGGCCCGAATCGCGTCGTCCTCATGGGCCTGGATGGCGCCGAAGACGGCCATGACGGCATCGCCGGCGAATTTCTCGATAAAGCCCTCGTAGCGGGCCACCACCCGGGTGATCTCGTGCGTCAGGCGCGCTATGATGTCCCGGACCTCCTCGGGGTCCAGGCGCTGGGTAAGGGCTGTGTAGCCGGACATGTCGGAGAAGAGCACGGTGACGTGCTTGCGCTCCCCGGCCGAGGGACGGGGAAAAGCGCGTCTCTCCTCGGGCTGGCAAAGGGGCGGGTGCGCCGCGGCATCGGCGAAGGGGCCGGCCGCAAGCGCCGCGCCGCACTGGCTGCAGAATCTGCCCTGGGCCGGGTTGACGGCCCCGCAGCCGGGGCAGACGCTGCCCAACATTTGTCCGCAATTGATGCAGAACCTGGCATCGGGGGCATTGACGTGGGCGCAGCCGGGACATTTCATGGGGACCTCCTTGCCGCACGGGGCGAACACGGTGATGCGCGCCGCTGCGATGCTAATTGTCCGCGAGCATCCGGACTTCCTGGGACCGCACTCGCAGCCGCTGGCTGATCACAAGTGCGATGTTGGCGACGAGTTTAAGCGCGATCTGCGGGTGGTCGGCGCAGATTTTCTGGTAGCCATCAAACGTCAGCCGGTAGAACTCCGAGTCCTCCTCGGCCCACACGTCGGCGGATCGCGGACTGCCGTCCAGCAGCGCCATCTCGCCGATGATCGTGCCGGCGCCCAGGGTGAAAAGCCGCCGCTGGCGGTTGCTGCCCGCAAGGTGCAGGCTGACCCGCACCAGGCCGTGGGTCAGGATCAGCAGGTCGCGGTCGTTTCGCCCCTCGCTGATGATGGCATCGCTCTTCTTGAATTCCCGGCGGTCCAGGAATCGCTCAAAAATCGTGAGTTCCTCATTGCTCAAGCCCTGCAGTACGTCGATTTCCTGCATCCGGTAGCGTTTGCCGGTATCCAGAAGGCACCGGTCGGCAAGGATGCGCTCTTCGGCCCACTCCAGGGCCGCGTCGGTGTCGGGGAAGAGGTGCCGAGCGTCGATTTGCTCCAGCACACCGGCTGCGGTCAGCAACGCCTGGCGGCTCTCTCCGTCCTTAAGGTGGCTGATCAGCAGCGTTCGCCCAGATTTGGCGAGGCGTTTGTAGAGCCGCAAAAGAATCGCGGCCCCCGTGGCGTCGATGTCGCTCACGTGGTGCATGTCGAGGATGCAGAAGCTGGCCTCTCCCAGGTCGGATTCGATGGCCCGGCTGAGCCGGTCGGCCGACCCGAAGAAGACCGGGCCCTGGAGCTCGAATACCCGGATGGTTTGCCCGTTTTCCTGGAGATAGCGGCTTTGTGCGGAGTTCCGGATTCTCTTGGAGGTGATCTCCCCGCCAGAGTAGCGGCGGCGGATGCCGGTCATGCCCATCTTGACGATGAAATAGGCCGTCGAGAGCACGATGCCGACGAGAACCGCGCTGGTCACGCTGACGGCGACGGTGACGACGACGACGCAAGCATGAACCAGAAACCCGATCAAAACGTCTTGCTGGAGGCCGAAGGGCGGGCGGTAGAATTTGAGAAAACGCAGGATCGACCAGTCGAACAGGGTCAGGCCGACGGAGATGATCAGCCCGGCGAAGATCGACAGGGGGATTTTGCCGATCAGGGGCGCGATGGCCCAGACGGAAAAGAGCATGACCGCGCTGCAGAGCGCCCCCGAAAGGCGGCCCCGGCCGCCGGCGCGGACGTTGGCGTGCGAGCGGATGATGGAGCCCGCCGATGCGATCGAGCCAAAGAGCGCGGCGGTGAGGTTGCCCAGACCCTGTCCCACCAGCTCCCGATTGCTGTCCGCGCGGGTGTCGCTTAGGCCCTCGAGGGCGCTTGAGCTCATCAGCGACTCCATCGCGCCCAGCATCCCGAGCACGACGCCGTAGCCGCACAAATCGTAAATGCCGCCGTAGGTGAGGACC
>JBAPYE010000427.1:0-2304 GCA_049284575.1 Desulfobacterales bacterium | reverse complement strand
CGCCATGATGGAAGGATCCCCGGATCCCGGCGGCATATCATACCGCTATGTCGTCAAGGGTCTGATCCCTCTCGGATTCAGCCTTCTCTGCCTTCAGGGATTGTCGCTCGGCATCCACAGCCTGCCTCAACTCCTCGGGATCGAACCGGTCAAGGAGGAGGGCGCCTGATGGAATACCTCCCGGCATGGATGTTCCTAGCGCTGACGATTGTGCTGATGGCCGGCTTCCCGGTCACCTTCACCCTGATGGGGACCGCCCTGGTGTTTGGCCTGATCGGCTTCGGCTGGTCGTTTTTTAACCTGCTGCCCCTGCGAATCTGGGGCGTGATGACCAATATCACCCTGATCGCCGTTCCCCTGTTCGTTTTCATGGGTGTCATGCTGGAGCGCTCCGGCCTGGCCGAGGAACTGCTCGACACCATGGGTCTCTTGTTCGGCCGTCTGCGCGGCGGGCTGGCCATATCCGTCGTTGTGGTCGGCGCCCTGCTCGGTGCATCTACCGGAATTGTCGGCGCCACGGTGGTCACCATGGGTCTGCTGGCGGTGCCGACCATGCTGCGGCGGGGCTATCAGAAGGAGCTGGCTACCGGCACGGTAGCGGCTTCCGGAACCCTGGGTCAGATCATCCCGCCGAGTATCGTCCTGGTGCTCATCGGCGATATCGTCGGGGTTCCCGTCGGCGACCTTTTCATGGGCGCCGTCCTGCCGGGTATGGTCCTGGTCGGTTTGTTCGTCCTCTACATTCTGCTCATCGCGATCCTCAAACCAAAGTATGCCCCGGCCATTCCCCGGGCGGAGCTGGCCGCCATTTCTCCAAAACAAATGGCCGTGAGGGTCATGAAGGCGCTGGTGCCGCCTCTGGCGCTGATGCTTTTCGTCCTGGGGTCGATTTTCGCAGGCATCGCCTCGCCGACGGAGGCAGCTGCCGTGGGGGCCGTCGGTGCCACCGGGTTGACGATCGCCAACCGAAAGTTCAACCTGACCATTCTGCGCGAAGTGATGCTGACCACCGTCAGGTTGACCTGCATGGTCTTTATCATCCTGTGCGGCGCGGCCGCCTTCGGCCTCGTTTTTCGGGGGCTGGGAGGCGACGGCCTGGTGCGTGAATTTCTGGGGGGCCTGGCCGCTAAGTATTCTCACAACGCGGTTCTGGCCATCGTCATGGGGCTGATTTTCTGCATCGGTTTCTTCCTCGACTTCATCGAGATCACCTTTATCCACGTTCCGGTGCTGGCCCCGATCATGATCGACTTCGGCTACGATCCGCTCTGGTTCTGCATTTTGATCGCTGTCAATCTGCAGACCTCGTTTTTGACGCCGCCGTTCGGTTTTTCGCTGTTCTATCTGAAAGCGGTAACGCCGCCTGAAATCACGACCGGTCACATCTACCGCGGCATTATCCCGTTTGTCATATTCCAGCTCATCGGCCTGCTGATCATCGTATTTTTCCCGAAGCTGGCCACCTGGCTGCCGCACATCATTTTTGGGTCTTGACCGAACCGACGATGGACTGATGCGCTGGTTTCAAGTTAATAGCAGCGGCACGGCACCGGGTTACAAAGATTATATGCATGTAGATCTGACGCTTAAACTCTTTTATCGCAGCGGATGGAAAAAGTTCATATTGAGGTGACGGCGACATTTCTATGCGTTAATATGCCAGTCAAAAACCGAATTAATGACACAAAAGGGAGGGTTAAGATGAAGAGACGTGATTTTTTGATAAAAGCCGGGCTTGGGGCGGCGGCAGCCGCAGCAGCAACCGCAGGTATCATTGGGTGTGAAAAAAAAGAAGAAGCTAAAAAAGAAGCCCCTGCCGTTATTACCAAGAAAAAAATTGAGTGGAGAATGGTTACTACTTGGCCGCCCAAACTGCCGGTACTCCAGGATGGGTGCGAGCGCCTGGCCCAACGGATGCTGGAAGTCAGTGACGGACGGCTCGAAATAAAGGTTTTTGCCGCCGGCGAACTCGTTCCGGCCCTGGAATGCTTCCAAGCGGCTTCCGACGGCACGGTTGAAGCCGGCAGCGGCGCCGCCTACTACTGGGCCGGAAAGGAACCGGCGGTTCAGTGGTTTGCAGCGGTTCCCTTCGGCATGAACGCCCAGGGTATGGCCGCCTGGTTCCACGGCGGCGACGGACTGAAACTCTGGGAGGAGTGCTATGCGGCCTTCAACCTGGTGCCGCGGCCGGGGGGCTCCACCGGCGTGCAGATGGGCGGCTGGTTCAATAAAAAGATCAACACCATCGACGACTACAAGGGATTAAAGATGCGCATCCCGGGCCTGGGCGGCAAGGTCGTGGCC
>JBAPYE010000426.1:0-4332 GCA_049284575.1 Desulfobacterales bacterium | reverse complement strand
ACCCTGCTCAACACGGGCGGCGGGCTGCCCGAGACCATCCTGCAGCATCCCCAGTGGCTCGGCCTCTACGCGCGGCTGGTGCGCGCCGGCGTTTCGGCCCAGCGGGTGCGCAGCGCGCTCCAACATTTTTCAGAGGCGGGCGCCCCGTCCGACCCCGCGGACGCCGCCCGGCAGATCCTGGCCGAAATTCTCAAACCGATCCTCACCTGCAACCCCTTTACCGCCGCCGGCGACGGCCCGCAGTTTGCCGCTTTTATCGGGCCCACCGGGGTCGGCAAGACCACCACGATCGCCAAGCTGGCGGCCGAGTTGAGCCTCAAGGCCAAAAAGCGGGTGGGGCTGATCTCGGTGGACAGTTTTCGGATCGGCGCCGTGGAGCAGCTCAAGACCTACGCCGCCATCATGGGGCTGCCCTGTCTGCCGGCCTTCTCGCACCAGGACCTGAGGCTGGCGGTGGAGAAAATGGCCCACCGGGACATCATCCTGATCGATACCGCCGGCCACAGCCATCTCGACGGCGAGCGCATGCAGCAGCTGCAGGCGGTGCTGGGGGGCCAGGGGCCGATCGCCAGCCATTTGGTGCTGAGCGCCGCCACCAACCGTCTGGATCTTCAGGAGGCCGCGGCGCGCTTCGCCGTATTCAGACCTTGTTCCTACGTGTTTACCAAGCTGGACGAAACCCGGCAGCCCGGGGTCATCATCGATCAGGCCGAAACCCTGCGGCTTCCGATTTCCTACATCACCACCGGGCAGAAGGTGCCGGAGGACATTCACCCGGCCACCCGCCAGACGATTCTGGACCACATGTTCGGCACCCCCGGCGGTGCGTCATGAGGCTGCAGCGGACCGCCGCCGGCGGCGGGCTTACGACTCCAGGCCCCGCGCCGGGAGCACCGACTCTGAAAGGGAGATTCTAGCGTGGATCAAGCGAGCAGCCTCCGAAAAATCGTTTCCGCCACAGCCCGCCAGACCCCCCCGCGCCTGACGCCCGCGGCAGCCCTCGATGCCTCCTCTGCGGCGCCCGCCCCGCGGGCCATTGCCGTCACCAGCGGCAAGGGCGGGGTGGGCAAGACCAATATCGTCGGCAGCCTGGCCCTGGTGCTCGCCTGCCGCGGCCACAAGGTGCTCATTCTGGATGCGGATCTCGGGCTGGCCAACATCGACATCATTTTCGGGGTCCACCCGCAGTTCAATATCGGACACGTCCTGAACGGCGAAAAAACCCTCTCGGAAATCATCGTCGAAGGGCCGGCCGGGATCAAGATCGTTCCGGCCGGCTCGGGGTTTACCCACCTGACCCATCTGACCGAGGGGCAGAAGCTCAATCTGCTGGGGGAGTTCGAGGCCTTCGGCGCGCAGCTGGACGTGATGCTGATCGATACCGGGGCCGGGATTTCGGCCAATGTCCTGTATTTCAACCTGGCGGCGGACGACTGCATCATCGTGGCGACCCCCGAGCCGACCGCCATCACGGACGCCTACGCCATGATGAAGGTCATGTTTCTCCAACACGGCACCCGTCATTTCCAACTGCTGGTCAACATGGCGACCAGTGATCAGGAGGCCAAATCGGTCTATGCCAGCCTGGTGCAGGCGGCCGAGCGCTTTCTCACCGGCGTCGTGATTCAATACCTCGGCATGGTGCCCAGCGATCACAACGTCACCCGCGCGGTGCGGGATCGGCGCATCGCCGTCGACGCGTTTCCCGAAGCCGCCTGGAGCCGGGGGATCAACGCCCTGGCCGATCAGCTCATGGGCGCGCCGCGGCGCCAGGAAACCGATGGCAACATCAAGTTTTTTTTCAAACGCTTCATTGAGTGTCGCCTCTGACCGGGCGCAAGGAAAGGGCCGCCGCCGGGTCAATGGAGTGTGACGGGTCGGGAATACATCGATGGAAACCCTCAACTGAGCAAACGGTGCGATGATGACGACAAAATTTGCCTATGCAAGCGGCGGGAACGACCAGTGTCACTTTGATCAAAAGGAACGCGAGGCCCTGATCGTAAGGTATGCCCCGTTGGTCAAGCGGATCGCGGGCCGGATGGCCATGCGCATTCCGTCGAGCGTTCTTTTCGACGAACTGCTCAGCGCGGGCTGCCTCGGACTGATCAATGCGGTCGACCGGTTTGACCCCGACCGGGATGTCAACCTCAAGACCTATGCCGAGTATCGGATCAAGGGGGCCATCCTGGATGAGCTGCGGCGGATGGACTGGTATTCGCGGTCCATGCGCAAAAAAATGCAGCGAATCGAAAAAGCGCTCGTGGCGGTCGAAGGCCGCACCCAGCGGCCGGCCGAAGCCCAGGAAATCGCCGAGGAGTTGGGCATCGCACTGGAAGATTACTTCAACACCCTCTCGGACATCCACCGCGTATCGCTGCTCAGCCTGGATGAGTTCATCAAGGATGAGGCCAATGACGCAGTCTCCAAAAAATCCTTTCAGGAAAGCATCCGCAGCGCCGACGACCCCTCCGAAAACGTGGCCAGGGAGGAGCTGAAACGGGTGATCGCCCAGGCCATCAAAACCCTTTCGGAGAAAGAGCAGATCGTGATCTCGCTCTACTACTACGACGAGCTGACCCTCAAGGAGATCGGACACGTGTTGAGTCTCACGGAGTCGCGCATCTGCCAGATTCACGCCATGGCGGTGATCAAATTGAAAATCCGGCTCAAGAAATACTGCGCGATCTGAGGGTCCCGGGAAAAAACAAAACCACACCCTCGCTTGATAGACCTTAGAAGTCAAACGCGACCATGAGCGCTAAAGAATCAGCCCCCCCCATTTCGAAATATGTCTCCCAGGCGGACATCGACGCCCTGCTGCAAGGCGCCGGGGAACCCGATCCCCAGAACGAAAACGGCCCCTCAGCCGGGGCCGAACCCGCGGCACCCCCGGCCGATGAGGACCTCGGGGAGGAAATATTTATCTCCCAGGCGGATATTGACGCCCTGATAGCGTCCGAGGGCGTTGTCGCCAGCGCGGATATCGCCTCCGCCCGCCCGGGGCTGACCACCGACCCGGACGCCCAGGCGCCTGCCGCCCACGAAGCGCGCCTTTCCGCATCCCAACAGCAGCCGACCCATGATGCGCCGACGGCCCACGTCTTGCCGCCGCCTGCAAACCGCGATGGGGTGGCACCTCCAAAAATCATTTTGGCAGCCACCGACGGGGAGGCGCCCCCCGCCGTCGAGGCCCCTGAAGACACGCCGAGACCTAAAGGGCGCTGGCTTTTTTCACGGACCCTGTGGACGGTGGCGGCGGTTTTGCTGATCCTGATCGCGACGGTGACCTCTTTTAGCCGCTACAAACACCAAACGCCCTCGCGGGGCGCCGCCACCGGTCCCGAGGCGTATCCCATTCCCCAGACCACCGCCGCCGCCCAGGCGGTTGACGCTTCGGTTGCGTCGCGAGTGGTTCTCAAGGGGTTCGTCGTACCGGCGCCACCGGAAAAAAAAGAGGTGGCCGGTCTGATCGTGGATGTTGAGCTGGCGCTCTTCGATGCGGCCGGAGCGGCTGAAATCAAAAAGCACGAACCGTACTTTCGCAACCTCGTATACGGCCATTTATACGACGCGCTGGCCGATCTGAAACACCCGGAGATCGACCAATTGGCGCTGGCGGCCGGGATCAAAAATTCTCTCAACCAGGCGTTGCCGCAGGCAAATATTCGCCGGGTGGCGCTGGGGAACCTGCGCCTGCTCTGAGGCGGGGGCTGCGGCGGCGGATAGGCCGCTTTGCGCAGCTCTCGCCGAATGCCTGCAGCACGTGCCCGCCGGGGCCGCGGATCAGGCCCGGGAGACAGACCGATGACGGCGATTTCGAATTTGAACCAGGTGGTCCAGCAGGCCGCCGGTGCCCGGGAAACCCACCTGCCGCGGGGCGCTCAGGAGGCGGGTCAGATGCCGGCGGCGACCCCCCAGGAAAAGCTGGCCTCCCAGGGCGCCAAGGTCAGAAGCGGCAGCGGCAGCGAAAAAGCCGGCGCGGACCGCGACCGTCGCCGCAATCGGAAGGGGCGCGCCGGCAAAGCCCGGGCCAGCGGTGGAAATCAGACGGCGGCCACGCCCCGGGGCACCGGTACCCTCCTGGATACCGTGGTTTAGGAGCATGATGGGTGAAGGCGCTAAAAATTTGCAGACAATTCTGCCGGTTCTTCCCATTGAATTCTGGCTGGTGCTGCAGCTGCTGATGGACCTGCTGCTTGTGGGGCTGGCGCTTTACTTTGTCCGCAGCCTGCGTTCAGACCCCTCCGGCAGCGTTTCGCAGCAGGCGGCCGAGCGCCTGATGGGCCTGCTGGAGCCGCTGCTGGTGGAGGCCGACAAAACCGCCCGGGC
>JBAPYE010000425.1:0-1861 GCA_049284575.1 Desulfobacterales bacterium | reverse complement strand
TGCGGTCTGCTGCTCGATGCGGGCGAGGTCGACACTTTTCTGATCGACAAAATCGCCGGTATCGATGAAGAAACGGCTGAAAAACTCGCTGCAGACGTGGATACCATCTCGACCGCCGGAGCCGAGTCGATCGCCGAAGATGTGAGCCGGAGAATCGCGTCCATCGTTTCCGCCTATAAAAACAATCGCCAACTTTAGCGATTCCGGTTACTCCTGATGAGGAGAGATAACCTTATGACGGCAAAAAAAGAGGTGTTGATAATCGGCGGCGGGGTGGCCGGTCTTTCGGCGGCACTCGGCCTCTCGCGGGTGGGTATCCGGTCGGTTCTGGTCGAAAAGCAAGTCTGTCTGGGCGGCTATGCGGCCCAATACGCCTGCAAGGCCACTTCGGCCTGCGTCAAGTGCGGCGCCTGTATGGTGATGGAAAAAATCAGCCGGACCGTCGAAGACCCGAACATCGACGTGCTGACCGGCAGCCGGATCGATCAAATTTCCAGGACCGAGGGATTCGAGACGGTCATAACACAAGAGACTTCCGACGGCCGGACACGGCACCAGACCCGTGAAACCGGGGCTGTGATTCTTGCCTGCGGATTCAAACCGTTCGATCCCGAAAACAAGCCCTACGGCTACAAGCGCTTTGCAAATGTCGTCACCAACCTCGGTCTGGAAAGAATGCTGCGAGAAAAGAGTGTCCCCCTGCGGCCTTCTGACGGCGCCGCACCCGCTCGCATGGCCTTTGTTCAGTGCGTTGGCAGCCGGGACGCCCGGCTCGGCCACCTGTGGTGCTCGAAGATATGCTGCGCGTCCGCACTTCGCATGGCGCGGCTGATCAAGGTGCGCCGGCCGGCAACCGAGATAAGTTTTTTCTACATCGACGTGCAGACCTTCGGCCAGGAGTTTCAGCGGTTCTACGACGATGTTCGGGAAGAAGTTCACATGATTCGCGCCATTCCCGGCGACGTCTACCGGACCCCGGAGGATCGCCTGACGGTTGTTTACTACGATTTAAACTCCGAGCAGAGCCGTGAAGAGACGTTCGACATGCTGGTGCTTTCAATCGGCATCACCCCGGCGGCAGATGCGCGCGACCTGGCGGCCAAGGTCAATCTGCCGACCGCGTCCTCCGGTTTCATTCCGGTCGCGGCAAACAGCGGGTACCCGGAAACGCCGGGTGTTTTTGCCGCCGGAACGGTGTGCGGACCGATGAGCATCGCCGAGTCGGTTGCCGCCGGTGATCGCGCGGCTCAGGCAGCGGCGGCTTTTTTGCACGGCAAGATCAGAGCGGAGGTGTCATCTTGACAGGCCCGACATTGATTATCGGTAGTGGAACCTGCGCACGTGATGTGGCCCGCCATCTGACGTCCGAAGGCCGCCATGCCGTCATCGCCGCTGTGAACGAGACGAGCGACGAGCGGCCGCATCTTGCGGCGGACACGCCCGGCAAAGGGTCGATCGAGGTCCTCACCGGGGCTCGCCTCAGCGCCTGCCGCGGATTTATCGGTCAATTCGATGCGACGTTCACGCAAAACGGCACGACCCTGCAGAGACGGGTGGCCCACATCGTCATCGCCGAAGACAACCGGCGGATTCCCAATTTTGACCTTTACCGACTGCGGGCCGGTTCGGTCGTGAAGTCACTTTCAGCCTTCAGAAAAGAGGTTGCTATAAAACCCGAAATGTTCGCAAATCGCCGGGTCGTCTTCCTGCACGGTTTACGGCTGGAGAGCGAACCCGTGCTGGCGGAAGAGGTGTTTCGCAGCGCCCTCGAACTGCAGGCGGTTTCAGGCGCCCTCGCGCACGTCCTGACGGGTAATTTGAAGGTGGCCGGCAACGGTCTCGAAGCCCTTTACCGCGACGC
>JBAPYE010000424.1:0-4288 GCA_049284575.1 Desulfobacterales bacterium | reverse complement strand
GGCTCCCAGGCGCCGATCATGGTGTCGCTGGCCTATCAAAGTGCGGAAAAAGCGGCGGCCCCCCCGGTCGATCCGGTGGCCGCCCCGTTCAGCGAAAAAACCGCCCCGCTTTACCAGCCGGCCCCTGAAGCGAAACCCAAACCACCGCAGCCGGCAGCGGCGGTTGAAAAGGCGGCCCCTGCCAAAAAGACGCCGCCGCGCATACCCCCACCACCCGCCGCAGGCCCTCCCCAGCCGGCGGTGAAAACCGAACCGCCGGCACCCCCCCCTGCGCAACCCGAAGCCGCGCGTCAAGCCGCTGCAGCGCCCACCAGACCGCCGGCAGGCCCCGCCGCGCCAGCCAAAGCGGGTAAACCAGTCCATTCCCAGGACGGCATCCAAGGCGGGTCGCCCGCCGCCGGAAACATTCTAAAACCGGCCGCGCCGCTCTACCGCCGGAACCCGCCCCCGCCCTACCCCCGCATCGCAAAGGCCAGGGGCTACCAGGGCCGAACCCTGCTGAACGTCCTGGTCGGCCGCGACGGCCGGGTCAAAGATGCTGCGGTGGTCACTTCCAGCGGCTACCGCCTGCTGGACGAGGCCGCATTGAACGCTGTGGTCAGGTGGATTTTTGAGCCTGCGACCAGAGGTGAGGAGCCTGTCGAGATGTGGGTCAAAGTGCCGATTCGTTTTCAAATCAGATAGGATAACAAATTTCGAGGAGTGCGGCGTGGCGTCCGGCCCCGTTTACGGAGGCGGGCTAGAACCGGTCAGCCGTCAGCTGCCGAAAAGACCGGCCGCCAGGTAGGCGGTGTAGCCGACGTAGCATGCCAGCAAGCCCGCACCGCCGAAGCGGTTGATGCGTCCGGGCCGCCCTCGGAACCCATAGCCGATAAGAAAGAGCGAGACCGTGAGGGCCGCCATGACCAGCATGTCGCGGGAGAACACCTCCGGCTCCAGGGCTATGGGGTGAATGACCCCCGCGATGCCCACCACCGCCAGGGTGTTGAAGAGGTTGGAGCCGAGCACGTTGCCGAGAGCGATGTCGTGCTCGCCTTTGCGGGTGGCGACGGCTGACGACGCCAGCTCCGGCAGCGACGTTCCCAAGGCCACGATGGTCAGACCGATGATCAGGTCACTGACCCCAAAACCGTGGGCGATCTCGACCGCCCCCCAGACCAGGAGGCGGGAGCTTGCGAGCAGCAGCGCCAACCCGACCAGCAGCCGCACGATCGCGCGGTTGAACGGCATGGCGTGGGCTTCCAAGTCCTGCCGCATGTCGCTGCCCAGCGCATCCGGACCCTGACGCAGTCCTTTCCAGATGGTCCAGGCCATCAGGCCGCCGAATACCCCCAGCAGCACAAGGGAATCGATCCGGGTAACGGCGCCGTCCCAAATCTGATAAGCGGCCAGGGCCATAACGGCCGTGAGGATCGGCAATTCCTGGCGCAGCACCTGCGAATGGACCGCAATGGGACAGATCACGGCCGTGACCCCCAGGATCAAGGCGATGTTGGCGATGTTGGAACCGTAAGCGTTGCCGACCGCGATGCCCGGATTGCCATCGGAAGCCGCGAACGCTGAAACCACCATTTCGGGTGCGGATGTCCCGAAGCCGATGATCACCATCCCGATCAGCAGCGGCGGCATCCCAAAATGGCGGGCGCTGGCGGCCGAGCCGTCCACAAAAAGATCGGCGCTCCAGACGAGAAGCGCCAGACCGAAAAAAAGCGCGATAAACGCAAGTATCATGTAACGCCCAATTCCAAATGGCGGGGGTCCGGGTTGGCGGCCGGCATGGCGGACCGATCGCCGTGCCGGCCGGTACGCGCAAAGCGGCGACCATTGCCTGGATTATACAAGCTCTGAGGGCTAATGCCAGGAATAAAATCCACGGCGCCCAGCCAGTGAATCTTTTCCCTGTTCGGTTCCCGTGATAAAAACCATCATCAGGGCCGGCGCCAGCATGCGGACCGATAATCAGGGCATGATGAACGGCCTCCTGAAGATAGCCGGAAGGGGTAAATCCGCCATGGCCCGATCAGCCACATCCAGTGTGTCTAAAAATTTCCACAAGATTTGTCATGTCAACTTGAACCTTTCGAGCCCTGAATGGCCAAAACCCTTCAATTGCGGAGGGGTCCCTGGTATGCTGTTTAAGAGCTCCGACAAAAAGCGCCAACCGGAGAATCACCCCCAACAGGCGGGGGATTCCGTGGTAAGACATAATGATTGACAGTTAACATCCGAGCTGCTCGATCATCCAACTCTGCGGAACCCGCAGAGGCCCCTCATGGGCTCCGACGAGCATTTAAGGGCCCATTCTCGCCCATGAGGGGCCTCTGCTGGCTGCATCGGATGAACCATCTGCAGAATGTCAAAAAAAGGCCTGCCTTCCTTGCAAACGTGGGTTATGAATAAGGTATCAAGCCCTTAACACAGAGCCACAACCAAGGAGGCAGGCCATGAACTCTGTAAAATTTATCGGTATGGATGTCCACAAAAATTCGATCACCATTGCTATCGCCGAAGAGGGTTCGCGGGATTCCGCCAGAATCTACGGCACCATCAACAACGATCTGGATGCATTGGACAAATTTTGTCGAAAAATGGTCTCCACCGCAAGTGAGCTGCACTTCGTCTACGAAGCCGGTCCCTGCGGTTACGGCATCCACCGCCACCTGAACGGTAAAGGCTTCAACTGTATGGTCACAGCTCCATCAATGATTCCCAAAAAAGGCGGTGAGCGGATCAAAAACGACACCCGGGATGCCAAAACCCTGGCCCGTCTCCACCGTGCCGGCGAACTGACCGCCGTTTATGTTCCGGACATCCAGAACGAAGCTATACGCGATTTGAACCGTGCCCGGGAAGATGCGGTCATCGCCGGCCGCAAAGCAAAACAACGGCTCAATGCCTTTCTACTGAGACAAGGAATAATCTACTCTGGAAAGAGCAAGTGGTCCAAAGCATATTTCAATTGGCTTTCGGATATCGCCATGCCCCATCCTGCTCAGCAGATTGCTTTGCAGGAGTACATCGATGCCGTGCATGAAAGCCTTAAGCGCATCGACCGTTTGACCGAGCAGATTCGGCAAATGGTGCCCGAGTGGCGATTGGCGCCGATTGTGGAAGCCTTGCAGGCCGCCCGGGGCGTCTCGCTGATCGTGGCGGTAACCATGCTCGCGGAAATAGGAGATCTGAACCGTTTTCAACATCCGGAGCATTTGATGGCCTATCTGGGTCTTGTGCCCTCGGAGCATTCCAGCGGCGAGCGCATCAAAAGAGGCGGCATTACCAAGACCGGTAATGGTCATGCCAGAAAGGTACTGATTGAAGCTGCCTGGGCATACCGATTACAGCCCCGAGTCAGCCGGGCATTGCGAAAACGCCAGGAGAACTTGTCTGAGCCAATCCGACAGATCGCATGGAAAGCCCAGCTTCGATTGTGTGCCAGGTACAAAAGGCTGATGGCCAAAGGCAAGTCCAAACAAGTCGTGGTCACAGCTATTGCTCGTGAATTAAGCGCCTTTTTATGGGCAATCGCGAAACAACTGCAGCCGGTGACTTAAATAAGTTGAAAGCTACCCGATTCTCAGAATAGATCAGGAGGCCGATTACCAAAAGCAAAAATTTCACTTCCAGGCCATAAGCAGAGGCGCGATCTCGGATAAGGAGAACCCTCGCAGGCCCTATGGAATAAGGCGAATAGTCGAACTTCCGATTTAAGACAGAGGCAGCTCCACGACGAAGCCAAGTCATGCGGTAGCCAACCCGCGAATATCAGAGCGATCAACCGTCGTTTTAAAGATCCCGCCTCTGCTAATGCCCTGGAAGAGCATCTAAAAAAATTCCTTTTTTCTCACGATTAAAAGGAAGGAAGACGGCTTTTTTTCCTTGACAACTGTCAATCATATCAGGGCCTCGGCAAAAAATAATTGCACATCTTGCTTGTCTTTTGGCCCGTCCTCGGCGTTACATCCGCCGGCACATATCGCGATATGCGCCCACGGATGTGCCTTGGTGACGAACCAAAATCCGGCGCCATATTGTGCAATTATTTATTGCCGCGACCCTAACCCCAACCCCGTTCACGGTCCCGGCGGTCTCGTGCTCCGTCGCCCGTCATCCGCCCATGCCCACGCCCCCTTTTTCGACAGACCGGCTGGACCCCGCCCGGCGCCTGTTGTGGCTGGCGCTTTTCTGCTGCCTTGCGGCGCTGGCCCTGATGGCCGTCGACGGGCTGATGCGCGCCGGCCGGACCACCGCTGCGCTGGCGGTCTGGGTGCGCCCCCTGGGTGGCCCGGCC
>JBAPYE010000423.1:0-16836 GCA_049284575.1 Desulfobacterales bacterium | reverse complement strand
GGTCAGGCCCGATGCCCTTGTCGCGCAGGGCGATGGCGCGGTCCACGGCGCCCTCGCGGATGGTGATGGTCGTAAACACCAGCTCATCGTAGTTGACACCCCGCTTGGCGCAGCGTTTCTTGAAACGGTCGCTGCGCAGATGGGTCAGCAGCTCCTCGGCGTCGGCAAACTGGGGCATCAGGTGGGGGTTTCCGAGGTTGGTGACCTCGATGTTGCGGCAGCCGGCAAAAATCAGCTCCTCCAGGTAAAAAATTTTGGCGCGGGTGGAGACGAACTTTTCGAGATGTTGGAACCCATCCCGGACCGTAATGTCGCCGATGGTGACTTTGCGCGGCATGCGGGGGAAAATCTTCCAGTAATCGTATTCGGTCATCCTTGCTCCTTTCCTTCATTTATCGTCCGGGGAATGCCCCGTGGCGGGGGCGACGCCCGCCCACAGCGGGCGGAGTCGCCTCTGATACCGGGCCGCGGCCGCGGCCGAAAAACTGGTCGGGGCCGCCGCAGCCGGGTTAAAACCTTAGGTTGCCGAAAGCCGGATCGCCGATGGGCTTCAGCAGGCTGACCTCAAAGGCCATCGCCAGCCAGTCGCGGATTTCACTGAACTTGAGAACACGGTCGTTCAGCAGGCGGGCGCCGCAGTAGAAGGGATGGGCCTCGCCGTCGTACTTGTCGATCATTTTCTGGCGGAAGGCCTCCTTTTCCGGCTCGCTCATGGGCTTGCCCTGGGCCTCGCGCTTGCGCTCCTCGATGGAGAGCAGCACGCCGGCGGCGCTGCGGCCGCTCATCACCGATGTGCGCGCGCGCATGGTGGAAAACAGGAAGTGGGGTCGATAGGCCCGGCCGCACATGCCATAGTTGGCCGCGCCGTTGTCGGGTCCGATCACCAGCTGGATGCGCGGCACCTGGGCGCAGGAAACCGATCGGACCATGTCGGCGCCGTATTTGCCGATGCCCATGTGCTCGGAATCCGAGCCCACCATGTAGCCCGGCGAGTTTTGGACGAAGAGCAGCGGGGTCTTTTCCTGGCTGCAGCGGATGATCCACTCGGTGGCCTTGCGGGCGGCCTCGAAGAAGATGATGCCCACGCCGTTTGAGGCGATCACGCCCACCGGCAGCCCCTTGATCCGGATCTTTCCGGCGAGGATGTTGTCGCCGCGGCCCGGGGCGTAGTTGCGCTTGTACTCGTTGAAGACGCTGTCGTCGGCGATCGCCGCCAGGAAGGCCCGGCCGTCGATTCCCTGGTGGATGGCGGCCGGCAGCAGGTCGTAAACGCTGTCGGGGGCCACCTGGGGCGGGGATTCCTCGTAGCGGTGGTGGTGGAGCGTCTGGGGCCGCTCCAGCGAAAGGATCTCGCGAACGGCGCCGATGGCCTCGCCCTGGTCGGCGCAGAAATGGTCGGCCCCGCCGGAGACCTGGGTATGGACCCGGGCGCCCCCGAGATCCTCGGCGGAAATCACCTCGCCGGTGGCCATTTTGACCAGTGGCGGGCCGCCCAGAAACGAGTAGGCCAGCTTGTCGATCATCACCGACTGGCAGGCCATGAAAACGATGTAGGCGCCGCCGGCGGTGTTGCCGCCGGTGCTGAGCGTGACCTGCTTCAGGCCCATGGCGGACATACGCGCCATGTTGTAGAACATCGAGCCGAAATGCTGGTCGTCGGGGAAGACGTCGGCCTGCATGGGCAGGAAGGCCCCCCCCGAGTCGGCGATATAGACGCAGTTGAGGCCGCAGCGCTCGGCGATGGCCTGGGCGCGCATGTGTTTTTTGAGGGTGATCGGAAAGTAGGTGCCGGCCTTGACGCGCGGGTCGTTGCCGATGATCATGGTCCAGTTGTTGTGGATTTTGCCGATGCCCGTGACCACCCCACCGCAGGGAATATCATCGATGCCGCCGGGGTAGTCCACCCCGAAGCCGGCGAGGCGGCTGAGTTCGAAGAACTGGGTGCCCGGGTCGATCAGGTGCTGAATCAACTCCCGAACGGGGTGCTTGCCCTGTTTGGCCAGGCGCTCAACCGCCTTCTCGCCCCCCGGCCATATGGCCTGGTAAACCCGCTCGTCCAGTTTGCGCTCTTCATTTTCCCAAAATTCTCGGTTCTCTGTCATTTCCCATCCTCTTTCAGGGTGATTGCAAAACGCGGCGCGTGCAGCGTGGGCCGGGTCGAAAAGATCGGCCCGCCGCCGCTGGGTTGCTCCCGGCGACGGGGCATCTCGATTTAAAAGCGGCCGAAGGGGTCACTCCCCGCGGTAGACCGGTTTGCGCTTTTCCCGGAAAGCCGCCAGGCCCTCCAGCCGGTCCTTGGTGGGAATGGTGACCCAGTAGGCGTTGGATTCGATCGCCAGACCGGAGTTGAGATCGGTTTCGATACCGTAGTTGATGGCGTATTTGGCCTGCTCGATGGCGATCGGGCCGGTTTCGCAGATCATCGCGGCCATCTCGCGGCAGGCGCTGATCAGGACCTCCGGCGGGCTCACCTGGTTGACCAACCCGATGGTGAGCGCCTCCTGGGCGTCGACGCGGCGGCCGGTGAAGATCAGCTCCTTGGCCTTGCCCCGGCCCACCAGCCGCGGCAGGCGCTGGGTGCCGCCGGCGCCCGGAATGATGGCCAGGCGGGTTTCGGTGAGGCCCATGGTGGCGTTTTCGGCCGCGATGCGGATGTCGCAGGCCAGGGCCAGTTCGGTGCCGCCGCCCAAGGCGATGCCGTTGACCGCCGCGATCACCGGCTTGTTCAACTGTTCGATGGCGGTAAACAGGTTGCGGATGGTGAAAATGAATTCCTTCACCTGGACGGGGCTCAGGGTCGCCCGCTCCTTGAGATCGGCTCCGGCGCAAAAGGCCCGGTCGCCGGCGCCGGTGATGATGACCACCCGCACGGCCGGGTTGAAGCGCAGGTTTTCGATGGCATCACGCAGGGCGCGGAGCATTTCGAAGTTAAAGGAATTCATGACCTTGGGCCGGTTCAGGGTGAGCAGGGCGACGCCCTCGGACTCCTCGACCAGCAACAGCGATTCGCTCATTCTCTCCTCCGGTGTAAATTTAAGGACACGCGGCAAGGCGGTCGGCCAAAACCGGGCGCCATGCCGCGTATCAGACCGAGCGCAACCGCCGTCAGGCGGTTTCCACCACCGCATCCTCGCGTCCCAGTTTCTGGGTGGCCAGCTCGCGCAGCTTGTATTTCTGGATCTTGCCGCTGGCGGTGGTGGGGTATTCGTCAACAAACATGAAGAAGGCCGGGATCTTGTGGAACGCGATACGCTCCTTGCAGAAGGTCCGCAGCTCCTCATCGGTGGCCGTCTCGCCCGGTTTCAGCTGGATATAGGCCACCACTTCCTCGCCATACTTGAGGCTCGGCACCCCGACGACCTGGACATCCTTGACCTTGGGGTGGGTGTAGAGGAACTCCTCGATTTCGCGCGGGTAGATGTTCTCGCCGCCGCGGATGATCATGTCCTTGATCCGGCCGGTGATCTTGCAGTAGCCCTTTTCGTCCATCACCGCCAAATCGCCGGTGTGCAGCCAGTTGTCGCTGTCGATGGCGTCGCGGGTGGCCTCGGGATTCTTGTAGTAGCCCTTCATGACATGGTAGCCGCGGGTGCAGAGCTCGCCCTGAACGCCGCGGGCCACCTCCTCGCCGGTGACCGGGTCGACGATCTTGACCTCGACGTTGGGCAGCGCCCGGCCCACCGTGCTGACCCTGATCTCAAGCGAATCCTCGGGGCGGGTCTGGGTGATGACCGGCGAAGACTCGGTCTGGCCGTAGGCGATGGTCATTTCCGAGGCGCCCATGACGCTGACGACCTTTTTCATGACCTCGATCGGGCAGGGCGAGCCGGCCATGATGCCCGTGCGCAACCTGGAGGTATCGTAGGACTTTTTCGTCATTTCCTCAAGCTCGGCGATGAACATCGTGGGCACGCCGTGGAGCGCCGTGCACTTGGAGGCCTGCACGGTTTCGAGCACCGCATCGGCCTTGAAGGCCACCACCGGCGACATGGCGGAGGCCGAGACGACGCACGAGAGGGTCCCCAGCACGCAGCCGAAGCAGTGGAAGAAGGGCACCGGGATGCAGAGGTTGTCCTTGCTGGAGAGGTTCATGCACGCCGCGATGCTCTTGGCGTTGCCGATGATGTTGGTGTGGGTCAGCATGACCCCCTTGGGAAAACCGGTCGTGCCCGAAGTGTACTGCATGTTGATGACGTCGTCGGGGTCAAGCGAATCCTGGCGGGCCTTGAGCTCGGCATCGGAGATCTTCTTGCCGAGGGCCATGACATCCTCCCAGCTGAACATGCCGGGCAGCTTCTCCTTGCCCAGATAAACGACGTTTTTGAGCTCCGGCAGCTTGGCGCATTTGAGCTTGCCGGGCTCGCTGTCCTTGAGCTCCGGGCAGACGTCGTAGATCACCTTGACGTATTCGTCCGGTTCACGCACGCCGCCGATCAGAATCAGGGTCTGAGAGTCGGACTGCTTCATCAAGTATTCCAGCTCAAATGAGCGGTAGGCCGTGTTGACGGTCACCATGATGGCGCCGATCTTGGGGGTGCCGAACTGGGTGTAGAGCCATTCCGGGACGTTGTTGGCCCAGATGGCGATTTTGTCGCCTTTGTTTACCCCGAGGGCCATGAACCCCTTGGCGACCTGGTTGCACACATCGCGGAATTCGCGGTAGGTGTAGTCGATGCCCAGCTTGTGGTAAAATAATGCTTTGCTGTCGCCAAACTGCTCGGCGACCAGGTCCACCAGCTGCCCGATGGTCGTTTTCCCCACTTCAAATTTTGGTAGCTGCATCCTAATTTCTCCGTTATTTATTGGGCTTAGAATTTTGTCCTGGCGAGCGGGCCGCAGGCCAGACCTCTGCCGCTGAGCGGTCCGTCGCCGTCTGTGCCGCGGCGTCGGGCTGACGCGCCGGTCAGCAGCCGATATACCGGGAGATCACCAAGCGCTGAATCTCGGAGGTCCCTTCGCCGATATCGAGCAGCTTATGATCCCGATAAAAGCGCTCCACGCCGTAGTCTTTCATCAGGCCGTAGCCGCCGTGGATCTGAACGGCGTGGTCGGCGACGCGCCCCATCAGCTCCGAGCAGTAGAGCTTGCCCATGGCGGCCTCCTTGGCAAACGGTTTTTTCTTGTCCCGCAGCCAGCAGGCTTTGTAGAGCAAGTTGCGGGCGCACTCGATCTCCATGGCGCAATCGGCCAGTTTGAAGGCGATCGCCTGGAACTTGGCGATCGGCTGGCCGAACTGCTGGCGCTCCCGGGCGTACTTGAGTGCCATCTCAAAAGCCCCCTGGGCGCCGCCCAAACCCATGGCGCCGATGGAGAGCCGGCCGCCGTCCAGGGTCTGCAGCATTTGGTGAAATCCGTCGCCGGGCTTGCCGAGGATGTTGGCCTCCGGCACCCGCACATCGTCGAAGTAAAGCTCGGCGGTGTTCGAGGCGCGCCACATCATCTTGCCGTGCATGGCGTTGGCCTTGAAGCCGCGCATGCCCTTTTCGACGATAAAGCAGGTGTATTCGGGCTTGCCGTTGGCGCGCGTGCCGGTGATGGCCTGCACGGTGACCCCCAGGGTCATGTCGCAGGCCGCATTGGTGATGAAGATCTTGGACCCGTTGAGGACCCACTCGTTACCGTCCTTGACGGCCGTGGTTTTGCTGCCGCCGGCATCGGAGCCGGCGGTGGGTTCGGTCAAGCCGAAGCCCCACAGAGCCTCGCCGCGGCACAGCGGCGGCAGGTACTTGCGCTTCTGCTCCTCGGTGCCAAAATAGTTCAGCGGGCCGATGCCCAGCGAGTTGCCGGCCGCCACCGTGGCCGCCTGGGAGCCGTCCACGCGGGCCAACTCCTCGACGGCGATGATGTAGGAGACATAGTCCATCTCCTGGCCGTCGTACTTTTCGGAAACAAACATGCCGAACAGGCCGATCTCCCCCATCTTGCGGGTCAGCTCGTTTGAGAAGGTCTCGGTTTCGTCCAGTTCGGCCGCCAGCGGGGCGATTTCGCTCTGGGCGAAATTGCGCACCTCCTTGCGGATCATTTCCTGTTCTTTGGTCAGTTCAAAGTCCAATCCTGCCTCCTTTGCCACACACGTTATGCCGCTGCCGCCGCAGCCTGCCAGCGGGTCTGCCCTGCGCAGGCCGCTGCGGCGAAAGGGGGGCAACATTGCCGCGGCACCACGGGGTGGCGATTGTTCGGTGGGCCGGCGGCAAACGGACCGCCGGCCCACCAAGCGATTTTACAGTCTTTAGAGATCGGGTCTGATATCCAGTGAGTATTTCTTGATGACCTCCTCGCTGTTCGGCTTTGTCATCAGGCTGATGATAATGAAGAAGATGAAGCCGACGAAGACCCAGTAGACCTGGTGGGGGGTGCTGATCTTGTTGGCGGGGTCACTGAGGAAGAACCAGTGAGCGCTGCCGAGGACCTTGTTGGCATACATCCAGCTGCCGGTGGAGAGGATCGTCATGACGATGATGTTGATCATGGCGGCCGCCGTGGTCGCCCGGGCCCACCAGATCCCCAGGATCATCGGGGGGCCGACCGAGCAAAGGATCACGACGAACGCGGCCCCCGAGATGTCCAGGACCAGTGCCGGCGGGTTGAAGGACATGAGCATCGAGAACACCAGGACCAGCGTGGTCATGACGCGCGTCACCATAACCGGTTTTTCCTCGGGCAGGGTGCTGCCGAAGACCTTGCCCATCAAATCGCGGCCCAGCAGGATGTTGAGGACCATGGTCCAGCCGGCTGCGGTGGCCATGGCGATGGCCAACCCGCCGGCGGCCACGACGGCCAGCAGGAAGGGGCTGTTGAGGGCTTCCATGGCCGCGATCATGGAGTAGTCGGTGACCGACGCGCCGGCCACGCCGTAAGCGGTTTGCATGTGCTTGAAAACATCCATGGCATTGGCGATGCCCTCGGTCTGCATTAGCGGGTGCAGCTGCTCGACCAGGACCCGGGCGCCGGTGCCGATGATGATCAGCCCGCAGTACATCAGGCCGCCCACGATCACCGCCCAGAAGACGCTGCGGCGGGCGGACTTGATGTCCTGGGTGGTGAAAAAGCGCACCACCGTGTAGGGCATGGCCGAAAAGCCAAAGTGCCACACGAAAAAGAAGCCCACCACCCCGGTCCAGCTGGCCATTAGAGCGTGGGAGGGGGTCTCGGACACATACGGCAGGTTGAAGAAGTTGGGGCTCACCGACAGGGTCGCATCGGTCAGGCCGTTGAGGCCGCCGTAGTGGCCGATGACGTAAGCCGCGGCCAGAACCGAGGCCACGGTCATCGCAATCCCCTGGAAGGCGGTCGAGAAGGTCGTGGCCACCATGCCGCCGTAGTAGATGTAGAGAAAAATCACGACCGAGGCCAGAATCACCGAGGCGGTGAAGTTGAGCTTCAAGATGGCCAGGAGGAAGAGGGCCGTGCCCACGATGGAGAGGATCACGTAGGCCAGCCCGCCGATCAGGGTGGGAATGCCCGCCACCAGGCGCATCCACTTGGTGTCGTAGCGGTCGGCGTAGTAGTCGGTGAACGAGGTCGGCGCGTATTTGCGCAGGGGCGCGGCGGTCAGCAGGGTGGCGATGGGCATGCCGCCGATGATGCCGACCAGGGCCCACCAAAAGGGGTAGCCCAAGATGAAGATGAATGCCGGCAGCCCCAGGAAGCTGGCCGGGCTGAAGTAGGTTGCGGCCAGGGCGCTGCCGTTGACGAAGGCCCCGACCTTGCGCCCGGCCACGTAGTAGTCCGAGGCGTCCAGCGAGGCCTTACGCGAGGACCAGCCGATCCAGAAAATAATCGCGAAATACAAGACAGCACCCATTATGACGATTGGATTAACTCCCATTGGATTTCCTCCTTATGCTTTAGCTTTGCGTTGGGCCTTGGCCGCTTCTCTATTTTCTTCCGACCGAAAGAAAATAAACGACACCAGGATGTTGATGAACCACAGTCCGATGATCCAGTTGTAGATGTAGCAGGCGGGAACGCCCATAAACCGCTTCAGCGGAAGCCCGGGAATCGTCATTTCGAGAATCATGAAGAGAAAACACCAGCCATACATAATGGCCATGCCGATCCAGAAAATCTTGGGCATACCTTTGAACATGATTACCTCCCCCTATTGTGGTAAGTGTTGGGTGGCGGCCAGCGGCCGGGTGCTGTGACCGCTGAATGCCGGTTTGGGTTCTAACCGCAGCGCCTTGGTACCCCCAAGACCGTCGCGGTCGGAAATCCCGCTATCGAACGGTTGCGCCCCGGCCGGGTTCTCAACATTTGCCCCACTCGGCGTTGCGCAGCTCCACGCGGCGGACTTTCCCGCTGACGGTTTTCGGCAAGGCGTCGACAAATTCAATCTTGCGCGGGTGTTTGTAAGGCGCGGTAGCCTTTTTGACATGATCCTGCAGTTCCTTGGCCAGCTTTTCGCCGGGTGTAAAGCCCGGCGCCAGGACGACAAAGGCTTTGACCACCTCCCCCCGGGTTTCATCCGGACTCGAGACCACCGCCGATTCGGCCACCGCCGGGTGTTCGGTCAGGGCGCTTTCCACCTCGAAGGGCCCGATGCGGTAGCCGGAGGTGAGGATCACGTCGTCGCTGCGGCCGACGAACCAGAAATAGCCGTCTTCGTCCATGTAGGCCCGGTCGCCGGTGAGGTACCAGTCGCCTTTGAAGACCGAAGCCGTGCGGTCCGGCTCTTTCCAGTATTCCTTGAAAAGCCCCACCGGGCGCACCGGTTTGACCCGCACCGCGATGTCGCCTTCGGTATCGGGGGGCAGCACGTCGCCGTTGCCACCGATGACCCTGAGGTCGATGCCGGGGGCCGGCTTGCCCATGGAACCGAAACGCGGCGCGATGCAGGGAAAACTCCCGGCCAGCAGCGCCGTTTCGGTCTGGCCGTAGCCGTCGCGGATGGTGATGCCGGTGGCGCGTTTCCAGCCCTCGATGATCTCGGCGCCCAGCGCTTCGCCTGCGGCCACGCAGTGCCGCAGCGCGGGGAACCGGTACGCACTTATATCCTGAAGGCTCAACAGGCGGTAGACGGTCGGGGTGCCGCACATCGTGGTGATCGGATAGCGCTCCAGGAGCTCCAGGGTCTTGACCGGGTCGAAGCGCTCGCTGTGGTGGATGAACAGCGCCGCACCGCAGTGCCAGGGGCCGAAATAGCTGCTCCAGGCCGCTTTGGCCCACCCCGTGTCGCTGACATTCCAGTGCAGGTCCGCGGGCCGCAGATCTAGCCAGAAACGGCCGGTGCACTGGTGGCCGATAGGGTAGGAGGCGTGGGTGTGGAGAGCCATTTTGGGCAACCCGACGGTGCCGGAGGTGAAGTAAACCAGGCAGGTGTCGGAACTGCGGGTCTTGACGGTTTCAAACTGCTTGGAAGCCGCGGCCAGCGCCTCATCGTAAAAGATCCAGCCGTCACGGGGGCTGGAGATGACGATTTTGGTTTTGACCGTGGGGCACTTGTCTTGGATTTGTTCGAATTTGACGGCGATGTCGTGGTTTGTGATCAGACAGGCCGCTTGGGATGTGTTGGCCCGGAACTCGAGGTCCTTGGCGGTCAGCTGGGTGGTGCCCGGTGCTAGCAGGGCGCCCATGCGGATACCGGCGGTCAGCGTTTCCCACCACTCGGTGTTGCGGGGCAGCACCACCAGGATGACGTCATCGCGTCGGACGCCGTTGGCGGTCAGGACGTTGGCGAGTTTTTTCGAGGCGTTGACGAGATCCAAAAAGGTGCTGCGGACTTCGTTGCCGGTGTCGTCAACCCACAACATGGCGAGTTTTTCAGGGTCTTGGGCCCATTTGTCGACAACGTCGCCGGCAAAGTTAAAAAACTCGGGCACCGCCACGCGGAACTCGGCATAGGTTTTGTCGTAATCGGTCATGTTGTGGGCTTGGGTCATTCTCTTTTCTCCCCCATGGGGGGATCCGTTCGTTCCGGCTGAGAGCCAAGGGCGGCGCTATCACCTGTTGCTGCCCCTTTTCAGGGGGGTAACGATCGATGGCACCGAAACTTCCTGCGGCAAAGCCTGAGGCTGTATCGCGGTGAGGGCACCTCCTTTCGGTTAGGAAATTAATTGAGCGCTCAGTCGCACAAGAAGGCCAAAAAAAAATGGGGAAAAAGATACCCATATGAACGAGCGCTCAGTCAAAAATTAAGCGGCATTTTAACGCCACCTTTTCGGGTTTGTCAAACCTTTTTTACGATCTTTTGGGGTTAAAAGTGCGCGCAATGGGCGGGGCGCCAAATAACTCATGAGTAAGATTCATTTTTATTCCCGGTCGGCATTAGACCCAGTGGCGCAGCCATGCTACGTTGAATTTGCTGTTCACCAGTTTTTGCAGCTGGGATACCCCCGAGAGGGCGTCTTTCAAGATCATACGCTCGCGTTTGCGCAGGCTGTATGGGTCGATGTGGTTGTCGGGGGGCTTTCCCTGGCGGGCTTTTCTGGCATTCTCGCGAATACGGAACATCATCAGCGTCTCGAAGCTGGCCTCGAAGAGTTCGGCGTCTTCAGCGGGAATGGCCTCGCACGCCACCAGTTCCTGCAGGCGGCCGAAGGTGGAGGGCTCGCTGATTTCGTTTTTGATGGCGAAGATGCGGATACCGTTGACAATGTGAAGGGTGCCGGATTTTTTGAGATCGATCTGGTTCTTGTGGGGGCCGCTGCGGGTCGTGATGAAGGTCCCCAGAAAATTGATGGGCAGCTTGTATTGCAGGTCGTCCTTGGTCATCATGTGGCGGGCGGTGAGGGACGCCTTGAAGGCCCCAAAGATGGCCTCGCGGAATTTTTCCGCCAGAGCCACGTTGCCCCAAATCGGGCGGAAATCGAGCAGAATGGTCAGGGTGCGGGTGTCCTCGGGATCGTAGGAGCGCGTCCACTCCAGGACGGATTCGATCCAGGCGCTCAGCGGCCGACGCCATTTGGGATTGGTGGCCATGACCTCGCCGGTGCATTTTTCGAAGCCGCAGGCCGCCAGCCCGTCGACTGCAAAGGCCGCGAACTGAGCGAAATACGTGTCCACATCCTGCACCGGCTGCCTTGGCGGGTCTTCAAAAATGATGGCGTTGTCCTGGTCGGTGCGCAGCGTCTGTTCGTAGCGGGCCGCGCTGCCCATGTTGACCCAGCAGTAATCCACCGGCGGCGGCCCCCAGCCCTCCAGACGCATGCGCTCCTCGGAGAGCTGTAGCACCCGGCGGGTGATGCGTTCGTGGAGTTCGGACATGACCTCAAAAATCTCGCGCACCCCGGCTTTTTCAGTCACCAGGGCTTGCAGGATGCTGTCCACCTCCCGGCTGATGGCGGCAAGGCCGCGCAGGTCGTGCTGGCTCTCGATGTCCTGGGTCAGCAGGAGGGTGCCGGTGCTGCGGGTCTTGAGGAGATCCACCATGGTGACGATGCCGATCAGGTTTCCCCGTTCGATAACCAGCAGGTATTTGTTTTTGCTGCGAATCATGGTCACCAGGGCCTGGCCCAGAAAGGCCTCCGGCGCAATGCTGACGATGTTGCTCTTCATGATCTTGTCGGCCCGGCAGGTCTCGACCGGGTAGGCTTGGGCCGCGATCAGATATTTCACGATGTTCTTTTCGGTGATGATGCCCCGCGGGCGGCGTTCCGGGTCCAGCACCACGATGGTGCTGATGTCCAACTCGTCCATGGTCCGGGCCACCGCCGTGACCTTGTCGCGGGCTTGGCAGGTGATCACCGGTGTGCTCATGACCTCGCTGACCCGCTTGCGGAACATAGGGGATTCGCTCATGCCGTAAGCTTCGTAGGACTGCTCGCTGACGATCTCGGAATAGAGCAGGCGCATACGCTCGGCCAGCAACGTGTTGAAGAAGCCGGAAAACTCGGGATAGCTGTAGATCAGCCGCTCGAGGTCGCGGCGCTTGACAAGGCAGCAGGTCAGCGCCTCCTTGACCCGGGCGGAGGCCGGGTAGCGCTGCTGGGAGAGGACCACGGTCTCACTGAAAAAGTCATGGGGCCGGCGCACGGCAACCACCGATTCCACGCCGCGGTCGTTGCGGGAGGTGATTTCCACCAAGCCGACAACGATGATGAAAAGAACGTCCTGACTGACATCGCCCTGGCGAAAGACGTAGGTGTTCGGCCGATAATGTCGGATGGTGACTTTGGCGGCCAGTTCTTCGAGAACCTCGGGTTCGAGAATTTCAAAGGGGTCGGTTTTGTGGAGGAGGGTGACGATCTCGCTCTTTTCCATTTGCGACTCCCGCGCGGCGGTATTGGGCCGTCTGTACCCGTGGAAAAAGACTTGACAAGCGGGTTGCTGCATTGTAGCTATGACTGAGCGCTCGTTCATATAAGGCCAGCGTTGCAGGCTTGCATAATTCGAGAGTTTTTTCAAATAAAATTTTGGAGATCGGAACTCATGAGGCGCCCGGCCAACAGAACCCATGACGTGCCCACCCAGATAAAAAATCCCGATCTCGTCGAAAAACGCCGCCGCCAGATCGTCGACGCGGCCGTCACGCTGTTTGTCGAGAAAGGGTTTCACAAAACCACCACCCGCCAGATTGCCGCTGCCGCCGGTTTTTCCATCGGCTCGCTTTACGAATACGTGGCCTCCAAGGAGGACGTGCTCTACCTGGTCTGCGAGGCCATTCACGATGAGGTCGAGCGCGGCGTCGCCGAGGCGCTCTCCCGCGTGACCACCGGACGCGCGGCGCTGGCCGAGGTCATCCGCGAATATTTTCTGGTCTGCCACCGCATGAGCGACCTGGTGCTGCTGATCTATCAGGAAACCCAGTCATTGCCGGCCCAGTGGCGCAGGCGCGTGCTGGAAAACGAAATCGCGATCACCGGGATTTTCGTCAAGGTGCTGGCCAAACTGACGGCCGCCGGCGATTTGCCCGAAATCGACGAAAATTCCATCGAACTGGCGGCCCACAACATTTGCGTGTTGGGGCACATGTGGGCTTTTCGGCGCTGGTATCTGGCCCGCCACTACAGCATCGATGACTACATCGCGCTGCAGATCGATTTTATCCTGGGGATTACCACCGGCAAGGTGAGCCGCTGATCCGCAGATTGCGCCGCTCACCGGTGCTGCCCCCGGATTACGCCCGAATCAATGCCGCACAGGCTAAAAAAGGAGGGGGCATGAGTATCGAAACCGAAGCTTACAAACCCAAACATCACGTCCGGGCCGTTACGGCAACATCGCTTTTTGACGGCCACGACGCATCCATCAACATCTTCCGCCGCATCCTGCAGGGCACCGGGGTCGAGGTCATTCACCTGGGGCACAACCGCTCGGTGCAGGAGATCGTGGATGCGGCCATCGAGGAGGACGTCCAGGGCATCGCCGTTTCAAGTTACCAAGGCGGGCACATGGAGTTCTTCAAGTACATGGTGGAGCTGTTGCGGGAGCGCGATGCCGGGCACATCAAGGTCTTTGGCGGCGGCGGGGGCGTGATCGTACCCGAGGAGATCCGTGAGCTCGAGACCTGCGGGGTGACCAAGATCTATTCCCCCGAGGACGGCGCCCGGCTGGGGCTGCAGGGCATCATCAACCACATGGTGCGGACCATGGACTTCGAGCGCGCCCGGGAGGACGGCTTCGACCTCGCGGCGCTCTCACCGGAAAACAAGCTGCTGGTGGCCAATCTGATCACCTCGGTGGAGGCCGCCAAGACCCGGCAGAACGGGCATCTGGCCAACCTGCAAGCCGAACTGGCGCGCAAGCTGGGCGGCCGCAAGGTGCCGGTGATCGGCATCACGGGCACCGGTGGGGCCGGCAAGTCCTCCCTGACCGACGAGCTGATCCTGCGGCTGCTCCACGACCAGAAGGACCTGCATCTGGCGGTCATCAGCAGCGACCCCTCCCGCCGCAAGACCGGCGGCGCGCTTCTGGGCGACCGCATCCGCATGAACGCCATCGGCAGCCCGCGGGTCTACATGCGCAGCCTGGCCACGCGGCGCTCCCACATCGAGATCCCCGACGCGCTGCCGGAGGCCATCGAAGTGGTCAAGGCCGCCGGCTATGATCTGGTCATCGTCGAAACTGCCGGGATCGGCCAGGGCGACTCGCACATTATCGACCTGGTGGACGTGTCCCTCTACGTCATGACCAGCGAGTTCGGGGCCGCCTCCCAGCTCGAGAAAATCGATATGCTCGATTTTGCCGATCTGGCGGTGGTCAACAAGTATGAAAAGCGCGGCGGCGAGGATGCCGTGCGCGACGTGCGCAAGCAGCTCCAGCGCAACCGCAACGACTTCAGCCGGCCGCCGGAAGAGATGCCGGTCTTCGGCACGATCGCCTCCAAGTTCAACGACGACGGGGTCACCGCCCTCTACCACGCCATCCTGGATGCCATCGGCCACAAGACCGGGGTCAAGTTCACGGCGCATCTGCCCCGGCCCGAGACCCGCACCTCCACCGCCAAGACCATCATCATTCCCCCCGAGCGCACCCGCTACCTGGCGGAAATCGCCGACACCCTGCGCCACTATCACCAGCGCACCGAAGCCCAAGCGGACATCGTGCGCCGGGTCTGGCACCTCAACGAGGCGGCCGCCACCCTGGAAAATGCCCCCAAAAGCGAGGGCGACGTTTCCGAGATGGTGGCGCGCCTCAAGGCCGAGGTGGCCAAGGCGCAGAAGGCGCTGGACAAGGAAACCGCGGAGCTGGTGGCCCAGTGGCCTGAATTGCGCGAACGCTACCGCCAGGATGAGCTGGTCTACGAGGTGCGCGGCCATGAAATCCGGCAACCGTTGACCTCCGAGTCTCTGGCGCGCAAGAAGATTTCCAAGGTGGCGCTGCCCGGTTTCACCGATCCCGGTGAAATCTACCGCTGGATGCGGCGCGAGAACCTGCCGGGCTACTTCCCTTACACCGCCGGGGTGTTCCCCCTGAAGCGGGTGGGCGAGGACCCCACGCGCATGTTCGCCGGCGAGGGCGACCCGGCGCGCACCAACCGGCGCTTTCGCCTGTTGTCGGCCGAATCCGAGGCCAAACGGCTCTCCACGGCATTCGATTCGGTGACCCTCTACGGCTACGACCCCGATTTGCGCCCGGACATCTACGGCAAGGTCGGCACCTCGGGGGTCAGCGTCTGCAGCCTGGACGATGTCAAGGTGCTCTACAGCGGTTTTGAGCTGTGTGCGCCCAACACCTCGGTTTCGATGACCATCAACGGGCCGGCCCCGATCATCCTGGCCATGTTCCTCAACACCGCCATTGACCAGCAGGTGGACAAGTTCCAGGAGGAAAACGGCCGGGCTCCGCTTCCCGAGGAGTATGACAAGATCCGGACGATGGTGCTCTCCAATGTTCGCGGCACCGTCCAGGCCGACATTCTCAAGGAGGACCAGGGGCAGAACACCTGCATCTTCTCGATCGAGTTCGCCCTCAAGATGATGGGCGACATCCAGGCCTACTTCATCGAAAACAACGTGCGCAACTTCTACTCGGTATCCATTTCCGGCTACCACATCGCCGAAGCCGGGGCCAACCCCATCTCGCAGCTGGCCTTCACCCTGGCCAACGGCTTCACCTACGTCGAGTACTATCTCTCGCGCGGCATGGACATCGACAGCTTCGGCCCCAACCTCTCCTTTTTCTTCTCCAACGGGATGGACCCCGAATACACCGTCATCGGGCGCGTGGCGCGCCGAATCTGGGCGGTGGCGATGCGCGAAAAATACGGCGCCTCGACCCGCAGCCAGATGCTCAAGTACCACATTCAGACCTCGGGCCGCTCGCTGCACAGCCAGGACATCCAGGTCAACGACATCCGCACCACCCTCCAGGGCCTGTGTGCGATTTACGACAATTGCCAGAGCCTGCACACCAACGCCTTTGACGAGGCCATCACGACGCCCAGCAAGGAGTCGGTGCGCCGCGCGCTGGCCATCCAGATGATCATCAACCGCGAGTGGGGGCTGGCCAAGAACGAAAACCCGCTGCAGGGCAGCTTTATCGTCGAGGAGCTGACCGACCTGGTGGAGGAGGCCGTGCTGTTCGAGTTCGACCAGATCACCCGCCGCGGCGGGGTCCTGGGAGCCATGGAAACCGGCTACCAGCGCAGCAAGATCCAGGAGGAGTCGATCTACTACGAAGTTCTCAAGCACGAGGGCAAGTACCCGATCATCGGGGTCAACACCTTCCGCGACCCAGACGTCGACCCGGCCGGCGAGCTCTCCGAGGGCATTTCCTGCCTGGAACTGGCGCGCGCCACCGAAGAGGAGAAGACCTCGCAGCTCAATCGGCTGGCCGACTTCCAGGAGCGTCACGCGGACCAGTCGCAGGCGGCCCTGGCTCGGCTGCAGAAGGTCGCGCTCTCCGGCGAGAACATTTTCGCCGAACTGGTGAACACCGTCCGCTGCTGCAGTCTCGGGCAGATCACCCGCGCGCTCTATGACGTCGGCGGCCAGTACCGGCGCAACATGTAGCCGCCGGCGGCTGAAGGTGTGCGCGCCTTCGGCTGGAGCAAAGAACCGCATTCGGGGCGTGAGCCCCGTGAAGGGAGAAAAACCAATGAGAGAAGCCGTGATTGTGAGTGCCGTGCGGACCCCGCTGGGCAGTTTCAACGGGTCGCTGGGCAGTATCGGCGCCACCCGTCTGGGGGCGCTGGTGATTGAAGAAGCGGTGCGACGCGCCGGGATTGCGAAGACCGCGGTCGACGAGGTCATCATGGGCCAGGTGCTGCCCTGCGGCTACGGCCAGAACCCTGCCCGGCAGGCGGCCGTTCAGGCCGGGATGCCGTGGGAGGTCGAGTGCCTGACGATCAACAAGGTCTGCGGTTCGGCGCTCAAATCCGTGATGCTGGCGGCCCAGGCGGTTCAGCTGGGCGACGCCGACGTGGTGGTCGCCGGCGGCATGGAAAACATGAGC
>JBAPYE010000422.1:0-1574 GCA_049284575.1 Desulfobacterales bacterium | reverse complement strand
GGCTCCCCACGGGGTGCGGGTCAACACCCTCTCCCCGGGCGGGGTGCTGGGCGACCAGGATGAAGACTTCAAACGCAAGTTCTGCAGCCGGGTTCCCCTGGGCCGCATGGCCGACGCCGGGGACCTGCGGGGCCCGCTGATTTTTCTGGCTTCCCGGGCATCGGCCTATGTGACCGGAATCAACCTCAACCTCGACGGGGGGTTCAGCGCCTGGTAGGCGCAGCACCCCGGGGTGAAATCATGAACACGACTTCGTATCCCAGCCTGGTAAAAAACTGGATCGATGGCAGCGAAAGCAGCGCCACGGACGGCGGCCTGTTCGACAAGCGCTCCCCGGCCAGCGGGGAACTGCTCTGCCAGGCGGCGCGCTCGCGCGCCGCGGATGCTGCAAACGCCGTTGAGGCCGCCAAGCGGGCCTATCCGGCATGGTCCGGGATGACACCCGTTCAGCGAGGGGATATCCTGATGGCCGTGGTGCGGGCCATGAAGCAGGAGCGCGAGGCGCTCGCCGCCGTCGTGGCCGCCGAAACCGGCATGGCCCCCAACGCCGCCCTGGGCGAGACCGGCGGGGCCATCGCCCAGGGCGAATTCATGGCCGGTGAGGGCCGCCGGCTCTACGGGCGCACCACCACCAGCGCGGTCCTGAACAAATACGCCATGACGGTGCGCCAGCCCCTGGGGGTCGCCGGCCTGATCATCGCGGCCAACACGCCCATCGCCAATGTCGCCTGGAAGGTCTTTCCCGCCCTGATTTGCGGCAACACCGCCGTTCTCAAGGCAGCTGAGGACACGCCGGCAACGGCCTGGTTCTTCGGCAAACTGGCCCACGAGGCCGGGCTGCCCGCTGGGGTGCTCAACATCGTGCAGGGCCTGGGCGAGGAAGCCGGGGCACCCCTGGTGGCCCACCCCGATGTCGCCGTGGTCAGCTTTACCGGCTCGACCCAGGTCGGCCGACAGATTGCCGAGGTCGCCGGCCGCCGCCTGGCCAAGGTCTCGCTGGAGCTGGGCGGCAAAAACCCGCTGGTGGTCTGTGACGACGCCGACCTGGAGCACGCCGCCCGCTGGGTGCTGCTTTCAGCCTTCAGCAATGCCGGGCAGCGCTGCGCGGCCGGCAGCCGGATCATCATCTTTGACGCGGTCTACGACGCCTTGCGCGACCTGCTGGTGGCGGGCACCCGGCGTCTGCGGGTGGGTCCCGGCAACGAGGATGACCTGGGGCCGGTGATCAACGAACGCCAACTGGCCGACATGCTGGCCGCCGTTGCCGAGGCACGCAACGAGGGCGCCACCATCCTGACCGGCGGCCACCGCCTGAGCGGGCCGGAGCATGCCGGCGGGTGCTACATGGCCCCGACGCTGATCGAGAATGTCGCCCCCCATGCCGCCATCTCCACCCGCGAGGTCTTCGGCCCGATCACCTGCCTCTACCGCGTCAGGGATTTCGCGGCGGCCCTGGACCTGGCCAACGACTCGCCCTACGGCCTGACGGCCTGCATCCACAGCCGCAGCGTCCACCGGGCGATCGAATTCGCCCAAAAGGTCCAGGCCGGGGTGGCGGTGGTCAACGCCGGCAC
>JBAPYE010000421.1:0-3554 GCA_049284575.1 Desulfobacterales bacterium | reverse complement strand
ACCAGGGCATGAGTCTCCTGTCTTTGGCCCACCTGCTCCTGGACCGCCCGATGCAGAAGCGTTTCGAGTCGAACCCCTCGTTTCAGGCGACCATGCTGCTGCTCCAGGAGCGAATCCCCAAGGCGGCAGCGTTCTATGCGCATACCACCGATCTCTCCGAGCGCCTTATGCCCTCTATCGTTCCGGAGACGCCCATACGCGTTTTCAGCAGTCCCGACACACCCAACCCGGAAGTGCAGTTGCTCTCGAACGGCAGGTACCACGTGATGGTCACCAGTGCCGGCGGCGGTTACAGCCGCTGGCAAGACCTTGCCATCACCCGCTGGCGCGAAGACCGCACCTGCGACAACTGGGGCACGTTCTGTTACATCCGCGACGTGGCGAGCCGCGAGTTCTGGTCGACCGCATATCAGCCAACGCGCAAACGACCGCAGCGTTTTGAGGCGATCTTCTCGGAGGGGCGCGCCGAGTTTCGCGTCCGTGACCACGACTATGACACCCATATCGAGATCGCCGTTTCGCCCGAGGATGACATCGAACTGCGCCGCCTGCGCATCACCAACCGAGCGCGGACGCGCCGGGCGGTCGACGTGACCAGTTACGCGGAGGTGGTGCTGGCGCCGCCGGTCGCAGACGCGCTGCATCCGGCGTTCAGCAACCTCTTTGTGCAGACCGAGATCCTCCGCCGGCAGCAGGCGATTCTCTGCACGCGCCGGCCCCGCTCCCAGGGCGAGCAGGCGCCCTGGACGCTGCACCTGATGGCCGTGCATGGCGCGGAGATCGAGGACGTCTCCTATGAGACCGATCGCATGCAGTTCATCGGCCGCGGCAACACCGTCGCCGATCCGCAGGCAATGAGCGGGGGGGCTGAATTTTTTTCGGGGGCGCTCTCGGGCAGCGAAGGCTCCGTGCTCGATCCGATCGTTTCCATCCGCTGCCGGATTACCCTAAACCCGGAGGAATCGGCAACGATCAATATGGTCTCCGGCATCGGCGAAACCCGTGATGCCGCCCTGAGACTGGTGGAAAAATACCAGGATCGGCACCTCGCGGATCGCGTCTTTGATCTGGCCTGGACCCATGCCCAGGTGCTGCTGCGCCAGTTCAATGCCTCAGAGGCCGACGCCCAATTCTATGGGCGCCTTGCCGGTTCGGTCATTTACGCCAATGCAGCGCTGCGCGGCGACCCGAGTGTCATCAAAAAGAACCACCGGGGGCAGTCCGATCTCTGGGGATACGCCATCTCCGGCGATCTGCCGATTGTGCTGCTGCAGATTGAAGATCCGGCCCATATCGAACTGGTGCGCCAACTCGTGCAGGCCCACGCCTACTGGCGTTTAAAAGGACTGGCGGTGGACCTGATGATCTGGAACGAAGATCACGCCGGTTACCGGCAACTTCTCCACGACCAGATCATGGGGCTCATCGCCGCCAGCACCGGAATCAGCTCACTAACCGATCGGCCGGGCGGCATTTTCGTAAGACCTGTCGACCAGATGTCGGAGGAGGACCGTATCCTGATCCAAACGGTCGCTCGCGCCATCATCACCGACAGGCGGGGGTCGCTGGCGGACCAGATCAGGGGTCGCATTGCGGTGGAAGCGGCCGTGCCGCTTCTTGCCCCGACCCGCGCCCACAGCCCAGAACCCCTGCCGGTGGCCGCATTGCCGCGCCACGATCTGATATTCTACAACGGACTGGGGGGATTCAGCCCGGATGGGCGCGAGTACGTTATTACTACCGCACAGGGACAGCTGACGCCGGCGCCTTGGGTGAATGTGCTCGCCAACCCGCACTTCGGAACCGTCGTCTCAGAGAGCGGTTGTGCCTACACCTGGAGCGAGAATGCCCACGAGTTCCGCCTCACGCCCTGGGGAAACGACCCCGTGAGCGAATCCAGCGGAGAGGCCTTCTACCTTCGTGATGAAGAGCGCGGCCACTTCTGGTCGCCGACGCCGCAGCCCAGCCGCGGGGCGACGCCTTACGTCACCCGGCACGGGTTCGGCTACACCGTCTTCGAACACCTCGAGCGCGGCATCCGCTCCGAGCTATGGGTTTACGTGGCCCTGGACGCGGCGGTCAAGTTCACGGTGCTCCGCGTGCGCAACGTCACGGACCGATCCCGCCGGCTCTCGGCTACCGGATACGCGGAATGGGTGCTTGGTGACCTGCGGCCGAAAGCGAGCATGCACGTCATCACCGAAATGGACCCGGACAGCGGTGCGCTTTTCGCGCGCAATCCATACAACACGGAGTTTCGCGACAGGGTGGGGTTCTTCGACGTGGACGATACGACGCGCACCGTAACCGGCAATCGGACTGAATTCCTGGGACGTAACGGGACGCTCGGCGCTCCCGCCGCCATGACGCGCACGCGTCTTTCAGGCAAGGTGGGGGCCGCGCTCGATCCCTGTGCCGCGATCCAGGTGGTCTTTGATCTGGCCGCCGGGCAGGAACGTGAAATCGTCTTCAGGCTCGGCGCCGGGCGCGACGCCGAGGATGCCAGAAGACTGGTCAATCGCTTTCGGGGATCAACTGCCGCGCACGGCGCACTCGAAACGGTCCTGCAGCACTGGAAGCACACGCTTGGCGCGGTAAATGTGGAGACGCCCGACCCGTCTTTGAACGTGCTGGCCAACGGCTGGCTGCTCTACCAAACTCTGGCCTGCCGCCTTTGGGGGCGAAGCGCGACCTACCAATCGGGGGGTGCCTTCGGTTTCCGCGATCAGTTGCAGGACGTGATGGCACTCACCCACGCCAGGCCGCAGCTCGTGCGCGAGCACTTGCTCCTGTGCGCCTCCCGTCAATTCCCGGAAGGAGATGTTCAGCATTGGTGGCATCCACCAGCGGGCCGGGGAGTGCGCACGCACTGTTCCGACGATTACCTCTGGCTGCCGCTTGCGACCTGCCGCTATGTCCTCGCCACCGGGGACAGCGGCGTGTTGGATGAACCCATCCACTTCGTTTTAGGCCGCCCGGTCGACCCGGATGAAGACTCTTACTACGATCTGCCGGCGCGCTCTGAAGAGGCGGCAAGTCTTTACGATCACTGCGCCCTGGCCATCCTGAAGAGCCTCAAATTCGGTCAACACGGCTTGCCGCTTATCGGCTCCGGTGACTGGAACGACGGCATGAACTTAGTGGGCCAACACGGCCAGGGTGAAAGCGTCTGGCTCGGCTTTTTCCTGTATGACGTGCTCATGGGTTTCGCCGAGGTCGCCGGCGCACGCGGTGACATCGCGTTCGTTGAACGCTGTCATGGGGAGGCCGCCAAACTGCGCCGCACTATCGAGGAGCATGGGTGGGACGGCAGGTGGTACCGCCGCGCTTACTTCGACGACGGCACACCGTTGGGGTCGGCCGACAACCCCGAATGCCAGATTGATTCGATTGCGCAGAGCTGGTCGGTTCTGTCCGGGGCCGGCGATCCCGAGCGCACGCGCATGGCCATGGAGGCGGTCGACCAGCACCTCGTCCGCCGCGACCACGGCTTGATCCAGCTTCTGGATCCGCCGTTCGACACCTCCGAACTGGAACCCGGCTACATCAAAGGG
>JBAPYE010000420.1:0-2853 GCA_049284575.1 Desulfobacterales bacterium | reverse complement strand
TGCCGGCGCTGACGAACAGCACCCGGTTGGCCGGGTGGCGCGCCATGAAAACCTCGGCGACGGCGATGCCCGCAAAGAGATGCCCGCCCGTACCGCCGCCGGCCACCACCAGACGCAGGGGCGCTTGAAAGGCATCCGCGGGGGCGTATGGGCCTTCAGCCGTCGCCATGCCCATTTTCCTCTCTTGCGCGCGGCGCCCCCCCGACGGCGCGGTTTGCGCGCCGGGGGCTGGTGGCGCTGATGTTGATCAGGATGCCCACGGCCAGCAGGTTGAGCAGCAGCGAGGTGCCGCCGTAGCTCAGAAAGGGCAGGGTCAGCCCCTTGGTCGGCAGCAGCCCCAGGCTGACCGCCATGTTGATGCTCACCTGGAGGATCAGGGCGGTGGTCAGCCCCATCGCCAAGAGGGCGCCGAAGGAATCGGCCGCCTGGCGGGCAATGAGGGTGCCGCGCCACAGGATCAGGACGAACAGCGCCATGATGACCAGCACCCCCCACAGGCCCAGTTCCTCGCCGATCACCGAAAAGATGAAGTCGGTGTGGGGTTCGGGCAGGTAAAAGAGTTTCTGATAGCTTTTGCCGATCCCCGAGCCCCACAGCCCCCCGCTGCCGAAGGCCATCAGCGAGTGGGTGATCTGGTAGCCCTCGTGCTGGGGGTACTGCCAGGGGTCCAGAAAGCTGGTGAAGCGGCGCAGGCGGTAGTCGGTGTTGACCATCATATAGTAGGCCGTCGGGCCCAGCGCCAAAAGGCCGGTGGCCAGGTGGCGCAGCGGGACCCCGCCGATAAACAGCATGATCCAGGTGATGGCCCCCAGGATGACCGAAGAGCCGAAATCCGGCTGAAGCATCAGCAAACCTGCCAGAGTGCCGAAAACGACCACGTGCGGCAGAAACCCGACCGTGAATTTTTTCAAATTTTCCCCTTTTTTGCTCAGGGAATAGGCCAGATAGATCACCAGCGCGAGGCGCGCAAACTCCGATGGCTGGAAGCTCAGACCCGCGATGTTCAGCCAGCGCAGGGCCCCCCCGGCGGCGGTTCCCAAAGGGGTGAAGCGCACCGCGGCCAGCATGACGATCGCGGTTGCCAGCAGCGGGTAGGCCAGCGGCCGGTAAAGCCGGTAGGGGATGTGGCTGGTGATGACCAACCCCACCACGCCCAGGACCGCGAAAATCGCCTGCTTCTTGACGAAGAAATAGTCGCTGCCGAACTTTCCCATGGCCAGCGCCGAGCTGGCGCTGTAGACCATGGCGATTCCGATGCCTACCAGGAAAAGCACCGGAAACAGCAACTGCACGTCGTAGGTCGGGCTCACCCGCGGCACTGGTCGTTCGGATGGCGGCTGGTGCGTCATCGGGCCCCCTTCAGGCGGTCCACCGCCCGCCGGAAGCAATCGCCCCGGTGGGCGTAGCTGTCGAACATGTCGAAGCTGGCGCAGGCCGGCGACAGCAGGACCACCTCTCCGGGCCGGGCGGCGGCGTGCGCCAGGGCCACCGCCTGGTCCATGGAAGCCGCCGCAAGACAGGCGCCGGGGCATTCCGGCGCCAGGGCCGCCTGGATTCGGTCGCGGGCCTCGCCAATCAGGATCAGCTGCCGCACGCCGCGGCGCACCGGTGCCTTGAGGGCCTCGTAGCTGCCCAGCTTGTCGCGGCCGCCCATGATCAGCACCACCGGTTCGCGAAAGCCCTCCAGGGCCCGCACCACGGCATCGACGTTGGTGGCCTTGGAATCGTCCACATACCGCACGCCCGCGACCACCGCCACGGTTTCAACCCGGTGCGGCAGCCCCTGAAAGCGCGCCAGGGCGCTCTCGACCCCTGCGGCCGTGCCGCCTGCAGCCAGCGCCGCCAGGGCGGCGGCCGCGGCGTTTTCGCGGTTGTGGACGCCCTGCAGCTGCATCTGCTGAAGGTCGATGTGTTGGATCGGCTGTCGTCCGTCTTCGATGACCAGGCCCTCGGCGGTCAGGCTGGCCCCCCATTCCCCCGCCCGGCGACCGGTGAAATACAGCCGCCGGGCGGGGCAGGCGGCGGTCAGACGGCGGATGGTTTCGGCCTGGCCGTTTAAAATCGCCGCGTCGGCGGCCTGCTGGTTTTCAAAGAGCCTGGCCTTGGAGGCCGCATAGGCCGCCGGGCCGGGGTAGCGGTCAAGATGGTCGTCGCTGATGTTGAGCCAGACCCCCACGCTGGGCCTGAAGGTCGCGATGGTGTCCAGCTGGAAGCTGCTGACCTCCACCACCACGCGGTCCACCGCCTGGCCGCTGTCCACGTGCCCGATCAGGGGGCTGCCGATATTGCCGCCCACGAAAACCCTCAGCCCCGAGCAAGTCAGCATCTCCCCCAGGAGGGCGGTGGTGGTGGTCTTGCCGTTGGTTCCGGTGACGGCCAGCAGGGGGGTGCGCAGGAAACGCGCGGCCAGCTCGATTTCACCGATAACCGCGACCCCCCTGCGACGGGCCTGCGCCAAGGGCTCCAGGGTGTGGGGCACCCCCGGGCTGAGGACGATCAGATCGGCGGCCGCAAAGCTCGCCGGACTGTGGCCGCCGAGTTCCAGCCGGACCCCCAGCCGCTCCAGGGCCGCTGCGCGTTCCCCGATCTGCACGGCGGGGGACTGGTCCGTCACGGTCACCCGCGCCCCGCGGTGCACCAGGAAACGGGCGGCCGCTTCCCCGGATTTCCCCAGGCCCACGACCAGCACGGCTTTCTGCGACACTTCGATTGCCATTGGTTTGTCAGCTCCGCTCCGCCAGTCGAAGGATGTCTGCGTCAGCGCAGTTTCAGGGTGCTCATGGAGATCAGGGCCAGGATGATCGCGATGATCCAGAAGCGCACGATCACCTTGGGCTCGGCCCAGCCCTTGAG
>JBAPYE010000419.1:0-8551 GCA_049284575.1 Desulfobacterales bacterium | reverse complement strand
CCCCCTGAACCCCTAAGCGCCGCATTCCCACCAGGTAGAGCGGGAGGCTCGCCACCACCGCCACGGTCCCGAAGAGGGCGGGAAAAATCGTGTTCTGAACGGCGTAATAGCCCCGCACCACCACGGTCTGGGCGGTAAAAGCAAAGGCCCCGAGCAGCAGACAGGCCAGCACCCGGGCGGTGAGGGCGGTGGCCGCGGCGTCGAACTGCCCGCGCTCGAAGAGCACCCGCACGACCTCGCTGCGCAGCACCATCAGGAGTGCCGAGAAGGGCACCACCAGGGCCAGGTAGCGCAGGGTGCCGTTGAGCAGCCGGTTCATCTCGCCGATTTTCTGCTGGGCCGCCAGACTTGCCAGGAAGGGAAAAGCGGCGACCCCCACCGCCTGCCCGAAAAAGGCCACCAGCAGCAGCATGATCCGCAGGCCGTAGTTGAGCCCGGCGATACTGCCGGGGGGCAGAAACGACCCGAAAAAGCGCATGAAAATCTCGGTCGAAAACGTCATCGAAAGCCCCACCATCAGCGGCAGGGTCAGCAGGATGTAGCGCTTGAGGTCCGGGTGGCGCAGGGTGAACACGAACCTCCAGCGCATGCCGATCTGCCGGGCGCCGAAGTATTGAACCGCAAAGTTGCCCACAAAGGCCCCGCCCAGAACGCCCCAGGCAAACCCCTCGATCCCCAGGCGCGGCCCCAGGAGAAGCCCCCCCAGAATAATGCCGAGGTTGTAGAAAAGCGGCGCCAGAGCCGGAACCAGGAAGCGTTTCCTGGCAAACTGGACGGCCATGAAAAGGCCGCCGCTGAAAAAGAAAAACTGGGCCGGGATGATGATGCGGGTCATACGTACGGCGCTGCCGAAGGTGTCCCCTGCGGGCAGACCGGGGGCCAGCAGGGCGACCAGCTCGGGGGCAAACAGACAGGCAACCGCAATCGCCGCCGCCAGCCCGAGGCCGAAAACGGTCATGATCAGGGAGAAGACCGCCCAGCCTTGCGCCTCCCGATCGGCGGCCAGATAGCGCGCGAAGATCGGGATGAAGGTCACCGAGAGAAACCCGCTGGCCAACACATGGTTGAGAATCTCGGGGAGCATGAAGGCCACCTGGTAGGCATCCACCGCTTCGCCGGCGCCGCCGGCATGCGCGATCACCATCTCGCGCGCCAGCCCCATCAGGCGGCTCAGAAAAATCGAAGCCGTCATGATGACCGCGGCCACCCCCACTTTTTTGTACAAAGCGCTGGACATCACCCGCTGAACCTTTTAAAAGTTGGCCGAAACAGCGTCTGCTTGTAACAGAAAAGCCAGGAGAACACCACCATGCGCCCGGCGGCGCGTGCCCATCGGACGGGGCTGCGCCCTGCCATGACGCGCGACACCCCCCCAGATCAAGAAGGAGCCCCACCTATGGAGATTTGCCCCTGCGGGTCGACAAAGCCCTTTTCCGAATGTTGCGAACCTTTTTTGACCGGCAGCCGCCAGGCCCCGACGGCCGAAGCCCTCTTGCGCTCCCGCTACACCGCCTACACCCGATCCGCGGTGGATTACATTCTCCAGACGACCCATCCCTCCCAGCGCCGGCGGGAAGACGAAAAAACCGTCCGACGCTGGGCCCGGGACGCCGAGTGGCACGCGCTGACGGTCATCGACTGTCAGGCCGGCGGCCCTGCGGACCGCCAGGGCTTCGTGGAGTTCATCGCCGCCTACACCGAAAAGGGCGAAAAGAAAGAGCACCACGAAATCGCGGAGTTCCGCCGGGAAAACGATACCTGGTTCTTCTATGACGCCAAGCCCCCGAAGCCCAAACAGGTGGTGCGCCAAGGCCCCAAAATCGGCCGCAACGCCCCCTGCCCCTGCGGCAGCGGTAAAAAATACAAGAAATGCTGCGGCCTCTAACCAATCGCCGCACCGCCGGCAGGCGCCCAAATCAAACCGGGCACAAGCGCCACAGGAGGTCCGATTCATGGAGTTCAGGACCGCCCATTTGAATCCAGCCACCCGACCCCGGAATATGCCAACCCCGATGCATCCCATTTTGATCCTCGCCCCCCTGCAGGGGGTTACCGACAGGGTTTTTCGCAGCGTCCTTTGCCGGCATTTTTCCGGCCTGGACGCGGCCGTGGCGCCCTTCATCTCCACCCGCCGCGAGCGGCGTTTCAAGCCCTCCCAGCTCGCGGCGCTGCTGCCGGAAAACACCCCCGGTCTGCCGGTGATTCCCCAGATCATGGGAAACGACCCGGAGGATTTTATCGCCCTGGCGCAGGTACTCGCCGATCTGGGGCATGCCGCGGTCAACTGGAACCTGGGCTGCCCTTTTCCGATGGTCGTCAAAAAAATGCGCGGCTGCGCTCTGCTGGGGCACCCCGGGCGCATCGAGGCCTTCCTGGAGCGGGTGGTGCCCCGGATCTCCTGCCGCTTGTCCATCAAGACCCGCCTGGGCCTGCAAAGCCCGGCGGAGCTCTATAACCTGATGCCGATTTTCAACCGCTTTCCCTTGGAAGAGGTGATCATCCACCCACGGCTGGGCAGCCAGCGCTACAGCGGACAGCCCGATCTTACGGCCTTCAGCGAGTGCCTCGCACGCTGCGCCCATGCCGTGGTCTACAACGGGGACGTGCACACCCTGGAGGCCTATCGCCAAATTTCCCGGCGCTTTCCCACGGTCACCCGCTGGATGCTGGGCCGCGGGGTGGTGGCCAACCCGTTTCTGCCGGCGATGATCAAGACCGGACAGGGTGCCGGCCCGGATGAAATCGCCCGCCTGCGGCGCTTTCACGACGACCTTTTCAGCGGCTACCAGCAGGTTTTTGCCGGGCCGGGGCATTTGCTGGACCGTATGAAGGGATTCTGGTATTACTTTGCGCAGACGTTTGAGAACAGCCGCCGAATCATGAAAAAAATTCACCGCTTGAAACGGCCCGAGGACTACCGTGCGGTGGTGGACCGGTTTTTTGCCGCCGAAGCCCGCTGGGACCCGTCGGCCGTCGCGTTCAAAGAAGGGTGAGCCCGTGTTCGAATACCAGAAAATCGGGCGTTTCTTCGCCCAGATCCCCGAGGGGTTAGAAACCTGGGCGCTGCAGGAGTTGACCGAGCTGGGGGCCACAGGGGTCACACCGGCCTTTCGGGGGGCCTATTTCAACGCCACTCCCGCGGTTCTCTACCGCGTCAACTATGAAAGCCGTCTGCTGACCCGGGTCCTGGCCCCCCTGAAAACCTTCACCTGCCCGGACCGCGAGGCCCTCTACCGGGTGGCCAAGGCCCTTCCGTGGTCCCAGTTCCTCGGCCCCAAAAACACCTTTGCGGTCTTCGCCCAGGTGAGTGAAAACCCGAAGCTCAAACACGCCGGTTTTGCCGCCCTGGTGGTCAAGGACGCCATTGCGGATCATTTCAGCCAGGCACTCGGCATCCGCCCCAACGTCGACCCCGTCCGGCCGGATGTCTGGATCAATCTCAACCTGCGCGGCAGCCGCGCGATCCTCCATTTTGACACCTCGGGCAGCTCCCTCCACCGACGCGGCTACCGGACCGAATCGGTGCCGGCGCCCATGCAGGAGACCGTGGCCGCCGCCGTCATCCGAATTTCCGGTTGGGACGGCGAGGGGCCCCTTTACGACCCCATGTGCGGTTCCGGAACCCTGCTGAGCGAGGCCCTGATGCGCTACTGCCGCCTGCCGGCCGGGATGCTGCGCAAACGCTTCGGTTTTCAATGCATGCCCGACTTCGACCCGGAGGTCTGGCAGACGGTCCGGGAAGCCGCCCAGACCGCCGGCCGGCCGCTGCCCGAAGGCCTGATCGGCGGCAGCGACATGTCCGGCCAGGCGGTATCAGCGGCCCGCGCCAACCTCGCCAACCTGCCCTACCGCCACCGAGTCCGCCTGAAAACCACCCCTTTCGAGAATCTTCGCAGCCTGGAAAACCAGACCATCGTCTGCAACCCGCCCTATGGCATTCGCCTGGGCAGGCCCCAGGAAATGGCCGCCCTCTACCGGGCCCTGGGAGATTTTCTCAAACAACGCTGCAAAGGCGCCACAGCCTACATCTTCGTCGGGGACCGCGAACTGCTCAAGTTTGTCGGCCTCAAGACGGCCTTTCGCCAGCCCATCAAGACCGGTGGTCTGGACGGCCGCCTGGTGAAATACGAGCTGTTTTGAGGGTGCCATGCCGCCGCCTGAGCTTACACCCCCCAACGGACTGCCCGGCGATGTGCGCGTCTTCACGCTGCCCGGCGGCTGGACCGTCCTGGCCGGCAAAACCGACAGCGCCAACGACCGTCTGAGCCTGAAGCTGGCCGGCCCCAACGACTGGTGGTTCCACGTGCGCGGCATGCCCGGCAGCCACGTGCTGCTGCGGGTGCCGCCGGGAAGCGAACCGGACCGTTCGGTGCTCAAGCAGGCCGCGGCCGTCGCCGCTTACCACAGCAAGGCGCGCACAGGCGGGGTGGTGGCGGTCTCGGGCACCCGCGCCCGCTACGTGAGCAAACCGCCGGGCGCCAAGCCTGGAACCGTCGCCATCCGCCGGGAAACCGTTTTCAAGGTCCGGCCGGCGCTGCCCCGCGAATAGGCCCGGACTGTTTTTAGCGGAGGAGACCGATTCTGTGGCCCAGACCATCACGGCCCTTAAAATTCAGACCCGCAACCCCGGACGGGTCAACGTGCATCTCGACGCGCGCTACGCCTTCGCCCTCAGTCTGAACACCGCGCAGGGGCTCTGCAGGGGACAGCGCCTGAGCCCCGATGAAATCGCCCGTCTCAAAGCCGCCGACCAGCCCGACGCGGCCTTTGACCGCGCCCTGCGGTTTCTGGCCCGCCGCCGGCGCAGCATCCGTGAAACCGAGCGCCATCTGCGCAGCAAGGGTTACCCGGCCGCCGTGATCGGCCCCGTCATCCAGCGCCTGCGGGAATACCGCTACCTGGACGACGCTGAATTCGCACGGCAATGGGTGGCGGACCGCGAACGCTTCCGCCCCCGCAGCGACCCGGCGCTGCGCTGGGAACTGCGCCAAAAAGGGGTTGGCGCCAGCGAAATCGACCAGGCCCTGGCCGGTCTGGACGAGGCCGCCTCGGCCCGGGCAGCCCTCCAGGGGCGCCTCAACCGCTGGCAAGCGCTGGCGCGCCAGGATTTCAAAGCGAAGGTTTTGGGCTTTTTAGGTCGACGCGGCTTCAGCTATGAGATCGCCGAAACGGTCTTTGAAGCGGCCTGGGCGGCACGCGCGGGCGGGGACCAGGGGGAGCCGCCGGCGGCAGTCGAATAATGCCGAGGGATCAGCGGGAGTCGCGGAAAGCGAATCAACAGGCACCCGTGGGAAGAACCATCTCTTAGCGCCCGCTCTCTTTGGCGAGGGCCGCCTGGATGGCCTGCGGGTCAAACCCGCTGATTTGACGCTCACCGATCAGAATCAGGGGCACCCCCCGCCCCCCCAGGCTCTCGAAACGGCGCCGGGCATCTTCCGAGGCATTGACATCGAGTTCCTCGAAGACAACCCCTTTCTGGTTCAAATAGTCTCTGGCTTTGACACAGTAGCCGCAGCCGGGGGCCGAGAACATCACCACCCGGGCGCCGCCCGCGGCCCGGATCCGATTGGCGCCGGCGCCGCCGGTGAAGAAGTCGGTGCGCCGTTGGACGCCCGAGACCACCGCCTCGTGCCGCTGGGTCTCCAGCTGCTTGCGGTAAGCACGCCGGATTTCCAGATTGGTCTCATCCCCGGGTGTCCGGGGCGGCGCATCGCCGTAGTGTTTGACCCCCTTGGCGTCCACCCAGACAAACACATCGGCCCACAAGGGCCCAGCGAGCAGCAGCAGCAACGGCAGCAGCAAAATGGTTTTCACAGTCGGTTTCACGTCAGTCCTTTCCCCCAGTGCGGTTGGCGTTTGTCCTTTATCGACCGGGCGGGGGCAGCCCTTGATGGCGCACGGCCGACGTTTCCCGAGGCCCAGCGTCAACAGTTGACCGCAGCCGCAAAAACTTTTAAAAAAGATCAGATCGGCTTACCGATTTCAGGCAAATCCCCGATCGGCGCGCCCGGCCGCCCGGGCCCGATGCGCACACCCAAACCCTGGAGCCCCCCACCATGGACTGCAAAAAAGAAAAAAACCTCGAACACTGCAACTGCACCTACGACCCATGCAGCCGCAAGGGCATCTGCTGCGAGTGCCTTCGCTACCACCTCAAGATGCGCCAGCTGCCGGGCTGCTGCTTTCCCAAGGATGCCGAGGCCACCTTCGACCGCTCTTTCGAACATTTCGCCCGCCTGGTCCAGGCCGGCCGGGTTTGAAGCGCACTGCCGGCTGGGGAGCCCCAAGGGCCTGCCAGGCGCCGTACCGCGACTAAACCCGCCACCCTTGCCGGCAACGGCAGAATGAACCCGCATGCCCGATATCCTTCTGATCCAGCCGCCCATCCGCGATTTTTACCTGACCGCCAAACGCACGGTCCCTTACGGCCTGGCCGTCCTGGCGGCAGCCGTGCGCCAGGCCGGCTTCACGGTGCAGATCCTGGACGGCCTGGCCACCCGCAAATCCCGGTCCGCGCCTCTGCCCCCCGAAATGGCGTACCTGACCGCCTACTATGGCCGGCCCGATGTTTCCCCCATGGCCCTTTTCCACCACTTTCGCCACTACGGCTTCAGCTTTGCCCACATCGGCCGCCGGGCCGCCGAATGCGGCGCCTTCCTGGTGGGCATCGCCTCGCTTTTCACGGCCTACAGCCACGAGGCCCTGGAAACGGCCCGCAGCGTCAAGTTTTTCCTGCCCGGCTGCCGGGTGGTGCTCGGCGGCCACCACCCCACGGCGCTGCCCGCAGAAGCCATGGCCTGCCCGTCGGTGGATTTCCTCATCCGGGGTGAGGGCGAGGCGGCACTGCCGCAGCTGGCGCAGGTCCTGCGCGCCGGCGGCGCCCTGGAGAGTGTGCCGGGGGTGGTCTTTCGCCGACCCGATGGCAGCCTGCATGTCAGCCCGCCGGCCGTGGTGGCCGATCTGGATAGCTGCCCGCAGCCCGCCCGGGACCTGATCGACGACCGTTTCTACCGCCGCCGCCGGCGCGGCAGCACCGTGGTGGTGGCCAGTCGGGGCTGCCCGATGGCCTGCAGCTACTGCAGCCTGAGCCGCTACTCGGGCGTCCCCTACCGCCGCCGCGCGGTGGCCTCCGTGCTGGCGGAAGTCGAGACGGCGGTAACCGCCCACGATGCCGGCTTCATCGACTTCGAGGATGAAAACCTGGCCCTGGACAAACCCTGGTTGATGGCCCTGCTGGACGGCATCCAGCAGCGTTTTGGCCGGCAGGGTCCGGAGCTGCGGGCCATGAACGGCCTTTTCCCGCCCTCGCTGGACGCCGAAATGGTGGCGGCGATGGGTGCGGCCGGCTTCCGGGCGCTCAACCTGGCCCTGGCCACCACCGACCGCCGGCAGCTGGCGCGCTTTCGCCGCCCGGATGTGCGCCCGGCCTTCGACAACGCCCTCTTGCTGGCCGCCACCAACCGTCTCGAGGCCGTGGGCTACATCATCGTGGGCGCGCCCGGCCAGCGGGCAGAAGACAGCCTGGCCGATCTCTGCTACCTGGCCGAACGCCGGGTCCTGGCCGGCGTTTCGCTCTTTTACCCCTCTCCCGGCAGTCTGGACTATCTGCGCTGCCGTGAGAGGGGCCTGCTGCCGGCCCACCCATCGCTTTTTCGCGCCACCGCCCTGCCCCTTTCGGCCACCACCACCCGCCTCGAGGGCGTTACACTGCTGCGTTTAGGCCGCCTGCTCAACTTCCTCAAAGCCCTGACGGCGGCCGGTCAGCCCCTGCCACCGCCCGCCCGGGTCGACCGCAGCCTGCCGCCGGGCACGGACCGCTGGGAACTGGGGCGGCGGGTGGCCGCCTGGTTTCTTTACGATGGCTGTCTGCGGGGGGTTACCCCCGACGGCGAGATTTACACGCACCACATCGCGCGCAGCCTGGCCGAACGGTTTGCAGAGGTCCTTCCAGGCCTTCGAATTCTCCCCCCCGGCGAGCGCCGCCAAGATTTCAGTTGACGTCGCCGGGCGCTTGCTTTTAAAACCGTGAAGGCTCGGTGAAAGAGAGCGACCGGGATGGCGGCGCGCAAAGCTCATCGATTGCGGCCAGAATCGGTTGGGCGCCCTCGCGGCAGGCGGCCGCACCACCCAAAAGAGTCAAACGGGATCACGCATGAAGATATACACCGGCGGGGGCGATCACGGTAAAACCAGCCTTTTCAGCGGCGAACGGGTCTTCAAGGCCCATGCGCGCATCGACGCCTACGGCGACGTGGACGAACTCAACTCCATGCTGGGGGCCCTGGCGGCCGCCCTGCCCGTCCAGGCGGGTGCCATCGGTGCGGAAATCGCCCGCCTGCAGGCCGATCTGATGAAAGCCGGCGCCTGGCTGGCCACCTCACCGGGCTCACCGTCCCTGGCGCAGATCGAAGCGTTGACAGCGGCGGACGCCACGGCCCTGGAAGCCGCCATCGACCACATGGACGCCGACCTGCCCCCCCTGCGCAGCTTTATCCTGCCCGGCGGGCATCCCGCTGCGGCCTGGGCGCATGTCGCCCGCACCGTCTGCCGC
>JBAPYE010000418.1:0-4337 GCA_049284575.1 Desulfobacterales bacterium | reverse complement strand
CCGACCCGAAACGGGCCGGGCGGGCCTGGCTGATGGCCGGTTATGCCGCCCTGCAGCTCCAGGATGCCGCCGCCGGCCGCGAGGCCCTGACCAAGGCCGCCGCCTTCGAAGGGCAGCGCCAGGCGGCGCTGGTGGCCATGCGCCGCCTGCCGGAGGATATGCCGTCAGAAGCGGAGGGACACACCGAGCCTGCCACAAGATCCCGGCCTTCGCCGGGATGACTTGTGGTGTGCGATTGGCGCCATTAAAGAGGAAAAGGCAGCCACCTATTTTTCCTCGCGTTTTGCGGGACCACGCATAAGCGGGTTTTGGTCACCGCGTTTCCAGGAAAAGCGGGTGTGGGGCCGTTTTAGCCTTCAGGCGGCGGGCGCCTTGGGCGCTTCCTGCTGCCGGGCATAGGCCAGCAGCGCCTGCAAGCTGCAGCCTGGCGCCAAACGCAGGTGATCCATGGCCCGGGTCAGGCTGACGTAGATCAGGTTGAATTCGTCGGCCTCCAGGTCTTCTCGCGAGATCGGCTTTCCGCCAACCACGAGATCCGGAAAATCGTCGGCGAGGGTGACCTCGGACCACTCCAGTCCCTTGGCCTTGTGGGCGGTGGTCAGGACGACATCGGCCTGTTTTTCGTCGACGGCCTTCTCGATGATCGCCCTGACCTGCATCGGGATCTGGTGGCGGTGGTTTTGGACCACCTTGCAGAGGCTCATCATTTCACGATCTTCAACCGCCCGCGCGTAGGCCTCCATTTCCCCGAAAGCCGGAAAACTCCGAATATAGGGATCCCGAATCTGGTGGGGCTCGCGCTGCAAAAGACGATAGACGTCGAGAACCCGGTTGAAGCGGTATCCGTTGAGCCCCCCGACAAACCCGACCGTTTTGCCTCTCCGGGTCTGGGCCACCGCCTCGTCGAAGACCTTGGCATTGGTGCGCGCGATGATGGTTTTCGGACCGCCGCCTCTAACGGCCCGCCTTGCGCGGAGTCCCCGCAGCTTTTTTTTCTCACCTTTGAAGTGCTCCAACACCAGGTTGGCCATGGCGGCGATTTTGGCGTGAAACCGGAAACTGCCGGTCAGATAGAGGGTTTCGCTGGATTTCACCCGTGCCATGCTGTTTTGCGCCCCGCGAAAGCTGTAGATCTGCTGATTCGGATCGCCCACCAGGATCTTGGGGGTCTCCGGCTGGGAGAGAATCACCTCGGCCGTCACGGGGTTGATGTCCTGGGCCTCGTCGAGCAGGATGCAGTCGCAGTGCAGGCGGGGCCGGGAGAGCTGAAACAGCTTGAGATAGCCGTCGTGGACCATCCCGATTTCGGGGTTTTCAGCGGTGCACATCAACCGCCCCAGGCGGTTGGCGAGCCCGACGACATCCGGCATGGGGCGCTTCAAGGCCTCGAAATACTGCCGGCAGACAAACGGGATATGCCGTTTGGCGACCCTGGCATCGGCGGATACCAGGTAGTTCATCAGGGTGTCGATGGTGAACTTGGCCGTTTCGTAGCCGTCCAGCGCAAGGGCCTGCATGACCGTATTGGCCTTGAAGCCTGAGACCAGGCGCTCCCGGTGCTTTGCGCCGAAGCGCGGGAAGGCCAGGGCGTGGGATGTTTTGCAGACGACGTTGGCGGGGAATTTGGCGGCGGCTTCCAGTTGCACGCTTTTGTTGAACGCCACGTACAGAAAGCGCATGCGTGGCCTCGCCAGGGCATAGCGCACGAGTGTGGTCGTTTTTCCGGTGCCGGCAAAAGCGATCACCTTGAGCACCTCACCCGGCCCCAGGTCCCGCCCCACAACAGCCTCCTGTTCACGCGTCAGTTTCATATCCGGGGTAAAACAGCCGCAGCCTCATCCTTGAGCGCCGGCCCGGGCCACAGCCGGCAGACATTCGGCGCGAGTCCCTGGCATGGCTGCGGGGCGTGCGGAACCCCCGGCAGCCGGCGATTTCGTCACAGCTTGAACTTGGCGGCCACCAGGTCGCAGAGATATTCGCCGATCGGCATGGCCGAGGTCGCGGCCGGCGAGGGCGCGTTGCAGACATGCAGCGAGCGGCGGCTTTCGGCAAATAGAAAATCGTGCACCAGGCTGCCGTCCCTTTTCACCGCTTGGGCCCGAATGCCGGCCGGATAGGGGCGAAGATCGGCCAGGGTCAGCTCCGGGCAGTACTTTCGCACCCGTTTCAGATAGCCGGGCCGGTAAAGGGAATCTCTGCATTCACTCACCCCTGAGGCCAGATTGGCCCCGATCACCTTCCAGAAGCCCGGGAAGCAAAACATGCCCAGGCTCTCGCGCACGTCCAGATTGAGGCGGCCGTAGCCTTCGCGCTTCCAGCCGAGAACGGCATTGGGGCCGACCGTCACGGCGCCATCGATCATGCGGGTCAGGTGCACGCCCAGGAAAGGCAGGTCGGGGTCGGGAATGGGATAGATCAGGTGGGTCACGATCCGGTTGTGCCGGGAGGCCAGTTTAAAATACTCCCCGCGGAAGGGAACGATCCGAAAATCGATCTCGATGCCCATCTGGAGCGCCAGGCGGTCCGCCATCAAGCCGCCGCAGGCCACCAGGTAGCGGGTGTGAACGGGCTCGGCGCCCACCCGCAGCGCCACGCCCGCCGCTTTTTCCTGAAGCGCCCGGGCCGGTTGGCCGGCTTTGATCTCGCCCCCCAGGGCGGTAAACAGCGCGGCCATCTTGGCGGTGATCTTGCGGTAGTCGGTTATCCCCGTCGCCGGCACAAACAAGGCGGCCAGGCCGGTGATATGCGGCTCCCGGCGTTTCAGGTCGGCCTGGGACAACCGCTGGGTGTCGATCCGATTTTGCCGGCAGCGCGCCTCCAGCGCGGCCATGCGCGTCACCTCGCGGGCGTCGGTGGCCACCAGCAGCTTGCCGCACTGCTCAACCGGCAGGCGATGCTCCCGGCAGAACGCGAAGGTCAGGGCCGCGCCGCGCCGGCAGAAATCGGCCTTCAAACTGCCCGGCTGGTAGTAGACGCCCGCATGGATGACGCCAGAGTTGTGCCCGGTCTGGTGACAGGCCAGTCCGGCCTCTTTTTCGATCAGTAAAATCGCCGCATCCGGAAAGCGCCGCTGCAACTGCCAAGCAGTCGAAACCCCCACAATTCCCCCGCCGATCAGAACAAAATCGTAGGTTTTCAAGATTCCCCCTTGAAAAGTGTGCAGACCCGATAGGCCCGAAACCGCCCATGCAGCACGCACAGGCGAGGTGTCGTCACAGCGGAGCGCTCTGCGCACCTCGCGCGGCCCCGGCCCTCGCCGTTTTGATTCGCTTTTATACGAAAGCCGCCTCGGACTCTATCTTTTTTTGTGCAAAAAAGGGTTGAAAACGGCCGAGAAGTAATTAAAATGCTGTTATGAGTATATGCCAAAAAATTTGAATAAAGACAGGGAGGAAAAAATGAAATCGCTTGTGATCTATTCCAGCCAGACCGGCAACACCCGAAAATTAGCGGAAGCCGTCTATGACGTCCTGACAGGGGAAAAGGAAATTTACCCGACAAGCGAGGCGCCTGAGCCGTCGGAATATGACTTCATTGCGGCAGGGTTTTGGCTGAAAGCCGGCAAACCGGATCCGGAAATCTCCAACTACCTGCCCCGAATCAAGGGTAAGCCCCTCTTCCTGTTTGCCACCCACGGGGCTGCCGCCGCTTCCCAACATGCTGTCGAGGCAATGACGGCGGCAAAGGAACTGGCCGGTGCGGCAAAGATTATGGGCACATTCAACTGCCCGGGTGCGGTCAACCCGAAATTAATTGAAAAGGCGGGCGCCAAACCCCAGCCCCCAGCCTGGCTTGCCGATGCCCCGGCCGCCACAGGGCACCCTGATGCGGCGGATATTGCGGCTTTAAAAGAGCGTTTGAAGACAATCCTGCAACAGCAACACGGTAAATAAAGGAGGAAGATAATGAAAATAGCGATCTCATCGACAGGGCGTGATCTGGATGCGCAGGTTGACGCGCGTTTCGGGCGCTGCCCATGTTTTATCGTTGTCGATCCGGCAACCGAAGGCTTTGAGGTGCTCGAAAACACGGCCGCCGGAAATACGGGCGGGGCCGGGGTTCAGGCCGCCCAGATCGTGGCCAATGCCGGCGTGAAAATGGTCCTTACCGGCAGCCTGGGGCCCAATGCGGCCGAAGTGCTGGCGGCGGCCGGGGTGAAGGTGCACACCGGAACCTCCGGCAGCGTGCGCACCGCCCTGCAACAGCATCAGCGCGGCGAGCTGCAGGCGGGTGCGGACCCAGCACCCAGTCCGCCGGCAGCCCCCGCCGGTGCTGGAAGTGCGGCCGTTATGGGTGCGGGCCGCGGCGGTGGCATGGGCCAAGGCAGAGGCATGGGC
>JBAPYE010000417.1:0-2231 GCA_049284575.1 Desulfobacterales bacterium | reverse complement strand
ACAACGTCTGCAACCATTTCTATGAAATGCCGGCCGGCACCATCCGCGAGCAGACCTTCTGCTGCGGCAGCGGTGCGGGCCTGAACGCCGGCGAGGACATGGAGCTGCGGATGGCCGGCGGTCTGCCGCGGGCCAATGCAGTCAAACACGTACACAAAAAGCACGGGGTCAACATGCTGGCCTGTGTCTGCGCCATCGACCGCGCGGTCCTGCCACCCCTGATGGAGTACTGGGTGCCGGAGGTAGGTGTCACCGGCCTTCATGAACTGGTCGCCAACGCCTTGATTCTGCCGGGAGAAAATGACCGAGAGACAGACCTGCGCGGCGAACCGCTGCCGGGAACGGAGGATGACGCGAATGAATGACAAAAAGTATATCATCGCCGGATTAGCGATATTCGTGGTGCTCATGACCTTTCCCTTCTGGTTCAACCTGGGCAAGGCCGCCCCGCCGCCGGAGGTGATCCTGACGCCCAAAGCCCTGGCCGCCAAGGAGTGCGTGCGCCCCACGGCCTTCATGAAAGTGGAACACCAGCAGCTGCTGGACGTCTGGCGGGATACCGTCACCCGCGACGGACGGCGGATCTACGTCAACGAGCAGGGCAAACAGTTCACCATGAGCCTTTCCAACACCTGTTTGGATTGCCACTCCAACAAAGCCGAGTTTTGCGACAGGTGTCACAATTATGCCTCGGTAAGCCCTTACTGCTGGGACTGCCATATCGATAATCCGAAGGAGAACAAGTAATGGAAGACAGCAGAAGAAATTTCCTGAAGATCGCGGGCATTTCAGCGCTGGGCCTGGGTGCCAGCCCGGTGCTGGACGCTTTTTCGAAAGAGCAGGGCTTGCAAACGCCCCAGATGATTCAAGGCGAAAAGGCGTTGAAGGCCACCCACTGGGGAATGGTGATCGACACCCGCAAAATCCACTCGTCGGAAGATCTCAACCCGATGATCGCGGCCTGCAACAAGATCCACAACATTCCGAAACTTGAAACTGAAAACCACGAAATCAAGTGGATCTGGGGGGAAGCCTACCACAACGCCTTTCCCGAGAAAGAAACCAATTTTCTCAACGAACGACTTGAGCACATAGCGCTGCCCGTGCTCTGCAACCATTGCGAAGACCCGCCCTGCTGCCGCGCGTGCCCCACCCAGGCGACCTTCAAACGGGAATCCGACGGCATCGTGATGATGGACTTTCACCGCTGCATCGGCTGCCGCTTTTGTATGGCGGCCTGCCCCTACGGCGCGCGCAGCTTCAACTTCCGCGACCCGCGGCCGTTCATCCAGGAAACCAACCTGGAATTCCCCACCCGGATGAAGGGCGTCGTTGAAAAGTGCAGCTTCTGCGCCGAACGCCTGGCAGAGGGTAAACTGCCGGCCTGCGTGGAGGCCTCCAACGGCATCCTGATCTTCGGCGATCTTGACGATGCGGAATCGGAAGTGCGCAAGGTCCTGAGGGAGAACTATACGATTCGCCGTAAACAGAACCTGGGCACCGGTCCCAGCGTCTATTACATCGTGTGAGGTGACCATGCTTGAACTCGCGATAAAAGGCAGCAAGAGATACTGGGGATGGATGGCCCTGCTGACCGCCATGGTCGGGGTGGGCTTCCTGGTTTACCTGCAACAGCTGAACTTCGGCCTCGGCATTACCGGCATGAGCCGGGATGTGTCCTGGGGCTTTTACATTGCCAACTTTACCTATCTGGTCGGGGTGGCCGCCGGTGGCGTGATGGTCGTTTTGCCCTATTACCTTCACGACTACAAGGCCTTCGGTAAAATCACGATCCTGGGGGAATTCCTGGCGGTGGCGTCGCTGGTGATGTGCCTGCTGCTGATCCTGGTGGACCTGGGGCAGCCCATGCGGATGCTTAACGTCATTTTTTACCCCTCGCCCAGGTCGGTGCTGTTCTGGGACATGATTGTCCTCAACGGCTACCTTTTTCTGAACATCGTCGTGGGCTGGAACGTCCTGGAAGCGGAGCGCAACGGCACCTCTTACCCGTTCTGGCTCAAACCGTTTATTCTGCTTTCCATCCCCTGGGCGGTCAGCATTCACACGGTCACGGCCTACCTTTACAGCGGTCTGCCCGGCAGGGGTTTCTGGATGACGGCCATCCTGGCGCCGCGCTTTTTGTCATCGGCTTTCGCCGCCGGGCCGGCCCTGCTGATCCTGCTCTGCCTTGTGGTACGCAAGTTGACCCGCTTCGACCCCGGCCGGGAGCA
>JBAPYE010000416.1:0-4527 GCA_049284575.1 Desulfobacterales bacterium | reverse complement strand
AATACCGGATTTATGAGAAGGTCGTTGTCTGATAGGGCAGAAAAGAAAATGAACAAAACCAAATGGGGGCGGCAAAGCCGGTCCATTCCCACGGTGCCCGCCAAAGTTCCTTTCTCCAAAAACGCCGCTCGGCCGGCGGCCCATCGCTCTCAGGTGGCGCGGGTGGTGTTGCCGCGAATTTTCCCCTTGCGCTTTTTTTTGGCGCGCACGTGGTCCGGGTAGAGTTCGGGATGGTAAGACTTCCAGCGCTTCTGCATCCAGAACCACTGCTCCGGGTTGCGCTCGACGGCGTTCGCGATGACGTCCGTCAAGCGCTGGGTGTTGAGCGCCAGGTCGGCCTGAATATCCCGGGTGCGCCGCAGCGCGACCGGCGGCTCGATCCGCAAGGTCAGCCGGCCGTCCGCTTCCCGGATGCAGAAAGTCGGAATGACGGTGCTTTTGCAGCGCCGCGCCAGCAGAGCGGCCACGCGCGTGGCGGTTGCCGGGTGCCCCAGAAAATCAACCGGGATGCCCTCCTTCTGGCGCGGCATGTCCATCAGAAAAGCGACCACGCCGCCGGCGCGCAGGGTCTGCCGCATCTCCGGAAACGCGCCGGCCTTGTAGAGCAGCCGGTTGCCGAAACGCGTTCGAAAATTGTGCAGGTACTGGTTGAAGAAGCGCAATTTCATGGCCTTGGCGACCCCGGTGAGCGGCGCCCCAAAATAGAGCGCCGGCAGCTGGAACCCGGTTTCCCAGTTGCCGAGATGCCCCGAGATGATGATCACCCCCCGGCCGGCCGCGAGCGCCTGCGAAAAATGTTCAGCGCCCTCGATGCGGCGATGGCGCCGGGTGTATTCCGCCCCTGAAAGGCACGACAGTTGGACCATTTCGACCACCACGGTGCCGTAATGGCGAAACACATTTTTGAGAAACGCTTTTTTTTGGCCGCGGCTCCAATCCGGGTGGAGGAACTGGATATTGCTTCTGGCAATCCGCCGCAGCGGATGGGCCAGGAGATACAGGAGCCTTCCCACCCATGCGCCGATGGCCTGGAGCTGGCCTGGCGAAAGGCCCGCGATGCGGGACGCCAGCCACCCCCGACGAGATCCGGATGCCTGCCCATCGGTGCCCAATTGTAGACTGTTTGCAGATTTTTCGAATGTCATGTCCCAGCTGCCTCGCAGAAAAGGGTCACGGTAAATGATTTTTGCCGGGGTCCCGCGATCAGCCGTTTTTGCCCAGGCGCTGCAAGAGGGGGTCGAGATACCTGAAAATGAGGTTGCGGGTGGCCTTCTTGGGTAGATTCTGCATGTAGACCGATGAAAATCGGGGCTCGATGACCGGGTTGGCGGCCGGGGTCCAGTCTTCGCAGTCGTAGCCGACGAGCTGCATATAGGGGGTGTAGGCCGGTTTGAACAGTTCGGCGTCGGCGGCGGTGAACCAGTGGCGCCAGTCGCCGGCGGCTTTTTTGCGCACGACCTTGTCCTTGCCGGTGCCGCTGGGCACCTCGGCGCCGGAGGCGATCTCGAAGCCCAGATAGGCGTTGAGGGCCTCCACCTTTTGGGCGACCATGTCCTCGTAGGTATACAGAAACCAGTCCTCGCCGAGGTCCCGCACGAATTCGGTCATTTCCTGGTAGCGCAGGCGCTCCTCCTCGACAACGGCCTCCTTGGTGATGGGCCATTCGTCGTGGCCCGTGTAGCGGCAGATCTCGTAAAACGGGACGCTGGCGGGTGCTTTTTCCTTTCTGAGGACCAGGTCCAGGTGGGCCTGATACTGTTTTTTGCGGCCGGTGGTGCCCTTGTGCCAGCGGTAGAGCATGCGGCTGACGGCGGCATCCCGGGGGTCCCGGGCCATCCAGATCTTGCGGTCGTAATGCTCCTTCTTCAAATGGGCCTTGTAGAGGGCAAAGTCTTTGCCTTTGCGCGCCTCGTAGGTGTGCTTGTAAACAGCATTGGGGTAGTCGCCGATATACTTGCCCGGTTTGCCGCCCGAGAAGGCCTTGCAGTTGGGGAGCCCTCCGGCCACCTTGTAGACCATGGCGGTGGTTCCCGATTTTCCGAGTCCCAGTATCAGAACCTTCATTGATTTTCCTTTCCGGTGTTGGCGGCACGCTGGACGCGCTAGCGGCCTTGGGAATGCCGCAGGAGCCAATCGGCCCCGTCTTTTCTTGCGGGCTTCGTCAAACCCAAATGTTCAGAGGCGCTGGCGATGTCCTGTGGGGCTGACTTTAAAGATCGCATCCGTGATTTTTTGGGTGTCAACTTCGGCGGCATCCCCGATCGTCTGCTGCAGTTTTTTGAGCTTGGCCCGGAAGGCTTCGAGGGGCAGGCCGGGATACCGGTGGCGCTGGAATTCGGGCCGATTGTGCGACCCCGGCAATTTCGCCTTGAAGCGCTTCAAGGCATGCAGCCCCTGACTGATCACCCACCGTTGCTGGCGTTCAAACCGTCGCGGTCGCGCCGCGGCGGACATCTGCTGCCCGATCTTTTCGATGACCGCGACGATTCTTTCGCAGGCCAGAGGGCCGTCCTGGGCCGCCAAATGCCTGGCGAAGAGCGCTTTGCGGGCATCCCCGTCGGCCGCGCCCACCTTTCCCGCAAGGATCTGACCAAGCCGATCGTGCAGCTGCGTGAAGTCGAAGCACTGGTGGCTGATCAGGTTGGGCAGGCGGTAAAACCCGTAATCGTAGGTCTCGTTGACCGTCGCGCGGTAGGAAATCGCCGGCACGCCCAGGGCGTAGGCTTCGACTCCCGTGGTGCAGCCGTTGTGGATGACGGCGCGGGTGGCCATCAGCCAGGGCACCACGTTGCCCTCGTTGGTGACCCTGACGCGCCGGCAGCCCGCGGCGATCCGGCGGTAGACCGCGTGGTTTTCGGTGGGGTGGGGCCGCACCACGATGGTCTGGTCGGGGAAGGCCGCCTCCAGGCGGGGTATCAGTTCCTGGAAATCCTGGAAGACGGCCAGCTTGTGATCCCGCAGGCCCTCGGCGTACGAGCGGCTCATGCCGCGCGCCGCCCGGCCGAACTGGGGGCTGCGGCCCGGCCGGCTGGCCGGCTTGAACAGGTTCATGTCCGGGCCGAAGGCGTTGACGTGGTTGAAATTCGTGTTGACCAGAATGAAGCTGCCGTATTCCTCGCGCAGGCCCCGGGCCTCCTCCTGGTGAAAGCGGCGCAGCTCCGGGCGCAGGAAATCCCCGCGGGGGTTGCCCGTGATGTGGATCGGGGTATCCGCCGGAAGTGCCGGGTAGCGCCGCCAGAGTTCGGCGTTGTCCTCTCCCCAGGCCAGCAGGTGGGAGACGTACTTGATGGCCGACGGGTGCAGCCGGCGGGAGAAATAGGTCTCCGGCGGCAGGTGGACCAGCGCCTCCTCGTCCCAGGTGATGATTTCGTGCCCCAGCCGGTGGGCGACCTGAAAAAAAAGCAGGCTGCGGACCGTCATGCTCTTGGAGAGATAAATGCTGCGGGGAAAGGCGTCGATGCGCATCTCCATCTCCCGCCGGGACCCGATCACGGAGGAAAAGCCGCGCCGGGCCGCGATGCAGGCCAGCAGCAGCTTGGGGTCCAGCTCGCGCACCTGATTTTCAACGGGTATCAAGAGCGTCGCTATTTTCTGGCCCATTCCCATTTATGTCCTCTCCGGCTTTGCCGGGGTTGTCTCGGTTTTAAAAAAACCGAAACCCCCGAGGGCGCCCATCAGACCCGTGCGCCATTGGGGGCCTTGGCCGCCAACTCATAGTATAGAGCGGCATAGCGGTCAAGGCTGGTTTCGATGCTCAGATTGTCCCGCACCCATTTTCGGGCCTGCTGCCCCAAGACCAGCCGCAGCCCGTCGTCTTCCAGGAGGTCGGCCAGATTCGCCGCGATGGCCGGCGCCTCTCGGGGCGCCAGCAGGTATTCGCGCCCCGCTTGGCCGAAATCCTCGGCCAGCCCGACGAACGGGGTCAAAAGGACCGGCAGGCCGGTTGCCATCGCTTCCAGCACCACGTTGGGCATGCCCTCGCGCTGGGAGGGGAAGACGAAGATATCCGATGCCCGCAGGTAGGTCTCGACGTTGCGCACCAGGCCGGGAAAGTGGATGCGCTCCGCTGCGCCCGAAGCGGCGGCCAGGTGTTCAATGCGCCGCCTGAAGTCCGCCAGCTTGGGGTAGCTGAGGTCCTTGCGCAGCCCGACGATGAAAACATGGGCATCTGGAAAACGGTTTGCCAGGCGCACCCAGGCCTCCAGCAGCAGATCGCTGCCCTTGCGTGGATGCACGGCCCCGATGGTGGTGATGATTTTCCGGCGGTCGTCGACAATCCCCAGGGATCGGCGCGCGGCCCGGCGTTCGTCGGCGTCCCGGGCGGGGCGGAAGCGGGTGAGGTCGACGCCGTTGGAGATAAATTCCATCCGGGTGGCCACGCCGAGGTCGCGCAGCTGCGCCTGCATCTGGGGGTTGTTGACGATGATGCAGTCCATTTTAGCGTAGAGGTGCCGGAGGGTCTGGCGGCGGATGACCCGCTGGACCGGGTTTTTCGGCAGCTTCAGCGGCAGCGTATAGGCATAGACC
>JBAPYE010000415.1:0-3583 GCA_049284575.1 Desulfobacterales bacterium | reverse complement strand
GCGCTGGACTTGAGCCCCGCCGAAATCGAGGCGCTGATTGGCGACCTCCAGCAGCACAGGGTGTTTAACAGCCCCTGAGGTCCCCCCATCGGTTTTCCGGGTGGATGATATCGGCGGACATGCCTGTTTCTTTTTAAGCGCCGATTTGATATGAAAATATTGCTTTCAGATCTGACCGCAAGATCATCGTGGCTCTGCACCGGAACCGGCACAAAGAGGGGGGAGGCATGAAAGACGGTTTAGACGTGATCATCGTCGATGACGATCCGGATGTGTGTGAAGTGCTGGCGGATATCATCAACCGTTTTTACAAGTGGGGCAATGTCTTTGTTTTCACGGATGTCAACGAGGCGGCTATCTATTGTCTCAACCGGGATGTCGGGATCGCCATCCTGGTGGTGGATGTCTACCTCGGCGAAAAAACCGGTTTTCAGTTTCTCGACACCATCTCCGCCCGGTTTTCAACCGCACACGAGGACACTATCATGATCACCGGTCATGCCAGTGACGATGTGGTCGACATGTGCGTCGCCTCAAATGTCAACCATCTGCTTGAAAAGCCGATTCGCCCCTTTGCCCTGCAGCTGGCTGTGCGCGCCATCACCTCCAAGTATCTACGGTTCGCCAAAAAACTGCTGGAAGACGAGTGCTATTCGAAGGAGTGCATCAAAATTTTCCAGTAGCCGCGGCGTCCGGCCCCGTTCGTCATGGCGCGCCGTCGCGGAATAGCACCAGCGCGGATCGCCCGATTTTTTTCAGCCGGTAGTGCTCATTGGCAATTCGAAATCCGCTTCGCGCCCGTTGCCGCGTGACGGTATGGCGATACACCCGTTGAGGATCCAGCTCGGGAAGCACGGCATCAATCCTCAGGTTGCCGCTGTCATCCAAGCCCCGAAAAACCAAACGGCTGCGGCCGATGGAAACCGATCGATCGCGGTGCAGCACCCAGACCTCGACCGGAGCCGCCGCCGGGGGTGCGGGAGGCTGCGGCCGAAAAGCGTCGCTGTCATTTCGGAAAAGCAGGTTCGACAGCTGCCCGGGAGCCGGTTCCGAAACCCCCAGAACCGTCACCAGTCCGTAAACCGCCCCGAAGGCCAAGAGCCCGCCCCCCGTGAGAGCAAGAAGCTGGAGCCATGGTGATGATCGCATTTTTCGCATGGGTGCCGGCCCCTCCGGCGGACGCTTCGCCCCTGGTGTCACGCTATCCCGATCAACCGCAACCTTGATTCCCCAACAAAAAATATAGCGGCCCGCCCTGCCGCCGTCAACAGCGGCCGGCGTTGTACCCCCTTGCGCCATGGTTTTACCCCGGGCGGGTCCTGTGGTATGATTTTTAAATGATATCCTGGCGGGGAAAAGCCGCACCGCAGGAATCGCTGCCCTTTGGAATTCCCCCGCCAGGGCGGTTACCCTGGACAGGGAGGTGCTATGGCCAGAAAATCGTTGTACTGGGCGGATGCCTACGTTGATAAAAAGAAGTCGGCCAAAGAGGCCATCAGCCGCATCCGGCCGGGGAGCCGGGTCTTCATCGGGTCTTCCTGCGGTGAACCGCAACGCCTGGTCAAAGCCCTGGCGGAGGTCTCCAATTTTTTTCTCGATCTTGAAATCGTAAGGCTCCTCACCCTCGAAACCACGCCGCTTTCCATTATTGCCGACCATTCCAGCGGCCAGCACCTCAACATCCGCTCCTTTTATCTCGGCTCCGCCGCCGCGGCCAACATCAGCGAAAAACGCCGCTTTATTACCCCCATGAACCTTTCGGCCATCCCGCGGCTTTTCAAGAGTCGACGTCTGCCGATCCACACCGCACTGATTCAGGTCTCGCCCCCCGACGATTTCGGCTGGATGAGCCTTGGTGTGGCCGTCGATATCACCCTGGCGGCGGCCCAGTCGGCCGACTGGGTGATTGCCCAGGTCAACCCCCGCATGCCGCGAATTCTCGGTAAGAGCTTTATCCACGTCAACGATGTCGACGTGGTGGTCGAGCACGAGGAGGAATTGCTGACCATCGGGGAACTTCCGGAACTGGATACCGCCCGCAAAATCGGCCGGCTGGTCGCCAGCTTGATTGAGGACGGTTCCACCATCGATATTTGTTTGGGTGCCACCCCTCACGCCACCCTGATGGCGCTTTCCGACAAAAACGACCTGGGAATCCACTCCCAGTATCTCACCGACGGCATGATGACCCTGGTGTCCCAAGGCGTTATCACCAATCGCCGCAAAGGCTTCAACGATGGGCAGCTCGTGGCTAGCAGCGCGGTCGGGACCACCAATTTCTACGAATATCTCAACGACAACCCATCCATCAATTTCTACCCCTCGGATTACGTCAACAATCCCGCCATCATTGCCCGGCACAACCGCATGGTTTCCATCAATATCGCCATGGCCATGGACCTGACCGGCCAGGTGGCGGCGGACGCCCTGCCCTACAACCATTTTTCGGGGATCACCGGCATGGTCGATTTCATGCGCGGGGCGGTGGCTTCCAAGGGCGGCAAATCCATTCTAATCCTGCCATCGCGGCAGCCGGGCACCCACCAGAGCCGCATCGTCCCCCAACTGCGGGATCTGGCCGTGGTGATGCCCCGCGGGGATGTTCATTACGTCGTCACCGAATACGGTGCGGTCAACCTTTTTGGCAAAAGCCTGCAGGAGAGGGCCATGGCGATGATCAGCATCGCCCATCCGGATGATCGCGACGCGCTTTTTTTCGATGCCCAGAAGCAGGGCCTGCTCGGATCGGAGCGCACCCTGAAGGAAACCCTGCAGGGCATTTATCCGGTTCAACTGGAAGAAAAAATCGATATCGAAGGTGAAACCGTCACCATCCGAGCGGTAAAGCGGGTAGACGAACGAAGGCTCCAGGAACATTTCTACAACCTGGAGGAAGAGGATGTCATTTCACGTTTCTTTCACCTCAAAAAGCGCTTCGGCCGCAACGAGATGGAGAAAATCCTCGAGATCGACTACATCAACAATCTGAGCGTCGTGGCGCTGGTGGGGGAATTCGGATTTGGCAGGATTATCGGGGTCGGCGAATATCTACTGGACCCCGCCAGCAATATGACCGAGGTCGCCTTCACGGTCCAGCGTGCCTACCAGGGCATGGGTATCGGCCGCCTGATCATCAAAAAACTGGCCGAGGCGGCGCGCGAAAACGGTATTTCCGGTTTTGTGGCCTACACCGCGCCGGAAAACAAAAAAATGATCCGCCTGTTTCATAGCCTGCCCTATACGGTCAAAACCACCTTCGAGGACGGCTTCATTGTCTTGACCAGCCGTTTCGACACCCTCAAGGAGAAATAATGCCGGCAGGTCGTCCTTCCGCGGGGAACAGTTCCCCGGGCCCTCAGAAAACGGCGGCCACCATTCGGGCGGCAATTTTATCCGGATCGATATCGTAGCGGCCGGCGTCGACAGCCGCCCGCAGCGCCGCCACACGCCCCGGCTGAATTTCCGGGACAGCCTCGATGGCGCGGCGGAGGGCCGCCGAGGCCTGCGTTCCAGCCGAAAGCCGGACCACACTGCCACCGGAGGATCCCCGGGCCGGGGAATCGGTTTCGCCGCCGCGCTGGGG
>JBAPYE010000414.1:0-3965 GCA_049284575.1 Desulfobacterales bacterium | reverse complement strand
CCTTTATCAACGTGCTCGGCATCGGGCAGCCCGGCACCCTGGTGGGCATTCTGGTGGAGGAGAAGATCGGGCAGCTCAAGCGCATCGTGGACGCCATCACCGAGGAGAACATCTCGATCGGCAGCGTGCTCGTGGCCCGCTACTGGGAGGAGGACAAGCGTGCGGTGTTCCCCTATCTGCTGACCAACAACGTCGCCAGGGTTAAAAAGAAGCTGGCCTCCATGGGCTTTACCCTGATGGATCCCATGGATTGGTGTATCGATCGGCAGCCCCCGAAATGACCCCTGGGGCATCCTTTTCTGCGGCGGCAGGCGCCGCGATGCCCTATGACGAGCTGTTCATCTATTACCTCAAAGGGTGCCTGCGGCCCGAAAACGAGGTCTTCGGCGACGCCTTCATCGGCAACTGGGAAGAGGACGGCTTCTCGTTTCTCTTCTTTTCCAGGCCGGCCGCCGATGCGATCACCCGCCTGCTGCAACGTCAGCCCGGGCTGGCGCTGATCGACAGCTACCAGATGGCCTATGCCGACTGGCAGGGCGCACACGACATCGCCCTGCAGACCGAGCGCTTGCAGGTCCATCCCCCCTGGCAGGCGCCCCCTGCCGGCGATCGCCGCGGGATCGTGCTCGACCCCGGCGTGGTCTTCGGAACCGGTACGCATCCCACCACGCGGGACTGTCTGCAGGCCCTGGAGCGGCTCTACTCCCGGGAGTCGCCCGCGGACGTCCTGGACCTGGGCACCGGCACCGGTCTTTTGGCCCTGGCCGCCGCCCGCCTGGGCGCCCGGCGGACCCTGGCCGTCGACCTCAATCCGCTCTGCGCCCGGACCGCGGCCGCCAACGTGCGTCGCAACCGCCTGGAAAATCGCATACTGGTGGTGCGTGGGCGCGCCGAGGCGCTTGTCGATCTGCCGGCCGACCTGCTGGTCGCCAACATCCATTTCGACGTGATGCGGCGGCTGCTTGGCTCCCAGGGCTTTTACCGCAAACGCTGGTTCGTGTTGTCGGGGCTGTTGCGCAGCGAGGCCCGCTGGGTGCTGGCCCAGCTGGCCGCCAGACCGGTCGAGATCATCGAAGCGTGGCATCACGAGGGGGTCTGGTCGACCTTTTTCGGCCGGATCGGCTGACCGCGGCGGCAGCCCGCGCTGATTTCGCATCTGTAGGGGACACCATGCGCATCACCTGCTGGGGATCCCGGGGATCCATTCCTGTTTCGGGCCCCGATTTCAACCGCTACGGCGGCGACACCACCTGCCTGGAAATCCGCAGCGCGGACGACGACGTCCTGATCGTCGACGCCGGCACCGGGATTCGCCCCTTGGGAAACGCGCTTTCCACCGAAAACCGCCGGCGCTTCAACTTCCTTTTCACCCATGCGCACTGGGACCACCTCATAGGGTTTCCCTTTTTCAAACCGCTCTACCGCGAAAACGTTGAGCTGTTGATTTTCAAGTGCCCGTTTCCGAACCGCTACGTCACCAAGATGATCTCGAGTGTCATGGCGCCGCCCCATTTTCCCTTGCGCTTTTCCGATCTGAAGGCCCAGATCACCTACCTGGACGCCTGCCCGGGGCGGTTTGACGCCGGCTCGGTCGCGATCACCCCGATCGCCCTCAACCACCCCAATTCCGGTTTTGGCTATAAGTTCTCCGAAAACGGCAAAACGTTCGTGTTTCTGACCGACAATGAACTCAAGGTCAAGCACCCCAAGGGGTTGCCCTACAGCGCCTACCTTGAGTTCGTTCGGGATGCCGATCTGCTCCTGCACGATGCCGAGTACACGCCCGCAGAGCATCTGCAGAAGATGGAGTGGGGCCATTCGGCCTACACCGATGCGCTGGAGCTGGCGCTGCAGGCCGGGGTGCGGCGCTTCGGGTTGTTTCACCACAATCAGGAGCGCACCGATCTGCAAATCGACGCAATCGTCGCCGACTGCCGCCAGCGGGTCGCGGCCGCCGGGAAACCGCTGGAGTGTTTCGCCGTGGCTGCCGGGATGGGCTTTGACGTATGAGCTGAAGCGAGGTGTGCTATGCAGGAGTTGATTCAGCGTGCGGTCGCCGACCTGAAGCGCGCGCGGCGGGTGACCGCGCTGACCGGTGCCGGCGTCTCGGTGGAAAGCGGCATCCCGCCCTTTCGCGGTCCGGGGGGTCTGTGGGAGAAAATCGACCCCATGGCGTTTGCCACCATCGAGGCTTTCATGGCGGACCCGGCCAAGGTCTGGGAGGTGTTGTTGCGCGAGATGAAGTGCCTCATCGATGCGGCGCTGCCCAACGACGCCCACCACGCGCTGGTGCGGCTGGAGGAAATGGGGCTGTTGCGCACGGTCATCACCCAGAACGTCGACGGCCTGCATCAGAAGGCCGGCAGCCGCGATGTGGTCGAATTCCACGGCAGCTTCGCCCGTCACCGCTGCCTGGCCTGCGGCGGCCGCAAAACCAGTGCCGAGATACGGCTGAACCAGATGCCGCCGCGCTGCGCGTGCGGGGGCGTCCTGCGGCCGGAGTGCGTTTTCTTCGGCGAGGATATTCCCGCCGAAATGCTGCGGCGCTCGCGCACCAGCGCCCGGGAGTGCGACGTCATGCTGGTGCTCGGCACGTCCGCCACCGTTCATCCGGCGGCCTACGTGCCGGTCTTCGCCAAAGAGGCCGGCGCCACGGTCATCGAGATCAACGCCGAGCCCACGCCGCTTTCCGGCCGTATCAGCGATTACACCATTCTGGGGGCTGCCGGCGAGATCATGAACCGCATTCTGCGGCAGCTGGCCGCTGCCGGAGCACCGTTAGGGCCGGAAACGAGCCCGGCAACCGCAAACGACCCCAGGAAATGACCGATATGCCCGCTGTTGTAGAGGCTTCCGAACCGAGTAACGTCCGGCGCTGGGTCCAGACCGTGACCCTGGCGCCCCCGACCCTCAAAGACAACACCGCCGACGCCGACCGCCTGGCAGCCGCTTTGAAGGGGCGGATCGGGGTCTCGCGCCTGAAGATCGGTCTGCCCCTGTTGCGGACGCTTCCCGATCGGCTGCGGCGCTGGCATTACCGGGCGCGCTGTCTGCTCTTTCAGGACGGCCCCCTCGGGCAGTTGGTGGCCCTCACCGCGCCGGACGACGCGGCACCCCTGACAGGGCTGGCGGTGGACCTGGGCACCACCCGGGTGGTGCTGCGTCTGGTGGACCTCGAGAGCGGGCGGACCCTGGGCGAAAGCGCCTTCGACAACCCCCAGATCGCCGTCGGGCCGGATATTTTGGTCCGCATCCAGCACGCTGAAAGCGACAGCGGGTGCGATGCCTTACAGCGCCTGATCGTCGACGGGCTCAACGCCCAGATAGACGATCTGTCGCGCAGTTGCGGCCTGAGCGCCGAGGACGTCTACCTGGCGGCGGTGGCCGGCAATACCGCCATGACGCACCTCTTCATGGGGTTGCCGGCGCGCTGGATCATCCGCGAGCCCTACACCCCGGCGGTCAACCGGCCCGGCGTGCTGTCGGCCGCCGCCCTGGGGCTGAGAGTCAACCCCGCCGGCCGGGTCCTGGTTTTTCCCAACATCGGCAGCTACTTCGGGGGGGACCTGATCGCCGGGATTCTCTTTGCCGGGCTGCACCGCCGGGAGGCGACCGCCATCCTCGTGGATGTCGGCACCAACGCCGAAGTGGTCGTGGGCAGCCGCCACTGGCTGATGGGCTGCGCCGGGGCCGCCGGGCCGGCCCTGGAGGGGGGGGTGAGCGCCATCGGGATGATGGCCGGCCCCGGGGTCATCGACCGGGTGCGCATCGACCCGGCCAGCGGGGCATTCGAGGTGCACACCATCGGGGACCTGGCGCCGCGGGGCATCTGCGGCTCCGGCGTCATCGATCTCGCCGCCCAGCTTTTTCTGGCCGGCATGATCGACATTCGCGGCAAGCTGCGCGCCGAGGTTTGCGGCGACCGCTGGCGCGAGCTGGACGGTCTGGCCCATCTGGTGGTGGTG
>JBAPYE010000413.1:0-1717 GCA_049284575.1 Desulfobacterales bacterium | reverse complement strand
GCCGGCTGCTGCGATGCTCGGCCCGGGACAACGGGACATAAAACGCCGGCAGCATCAGGGAATCTAAAACCGGCTGTGGTCTTCGAAAAACGACACGCTGCCGGGGTCCGCGATTTAGCGATGAGCGGATGACATTCCGCTTGCATTTTAAAACCGGACGATCTACTTTGCCACCGTCGTGAAAACAGGGCGTCCCACCGGGTTTCCCCCGGAAAAGACAGTTAAACACCCCCAAGCGCGTCGTAAAGATCAACTGGCGACGAGGACAGTTCAGCCTCAAAGCAGAGGCCGCAGACGCGAAGACCCACCGAGACCGTTAACATAAGGATAATGAAGATGAACGAAGGGGACCCTACCAGTAGTCCTTACCACCCCTCCGGGACAACCGGAACCCATTTGATCCTCTGGAATCCAACCAACCGGGGACCCGCTCGCAGCGCCCGCCCATTGCCGCCCTTGAGAGGCTAGTCACCGGCTGCGCTCCGGCGTTCTGTCTCCGGCCAAGGACCACAGAACACCAAGGAGCCGCCATGAACGCCGCCCTCCAGCTTGAAATTCCCCGCACCGATCCGTTCGAAACCCTTGGCCGCGCCGACATCGCCGGACTGCGGGACTGCCACCCGTCCGACATCGCCGAGGCCATCGAGGCCGCGGAGCTGCCGCCGCTGGAAATCATCGAAACCCTTCTGAAGGTGGGCAACCGCAAGGCCGTCGACATCTTTGCGCAGCTGCCGATCGAAATCCAGCAGGCCTGCCTTGAAGCCGGCAACACCCGGACCATGCTGCGCTTCATCGAAAATATGGAGCCCGACGACCGCGTGGACCTGCTCAAGGCGGTCGCCACGGATGTCAGCGAAACCATGATGCCGCTGATCGCCCAGGCCGAGCGCAACGAGATCCGACGCCTCTGGAAATACGCAGAGGGCACCGCCGGGGCGGTCATGACCACGGAATACGCCTTTCTGCCGGCCCACATCACCGTGCGCGAAGGCCTCGAAAAACTGCGCCTGCAGGCCCCCAACAAGGAAACCATCTACTACATCTACATCATCGACGACCAGCGTCGCCTGCTAGGGATGATCTCCCTGCGCGACCTGATCATGTCCAAACCCCAGGCCCCCCTGACAGCCATCATGGAGGGCCACGTGATCGCGGTGCCCCACGACATGAACGTGGAAGAGGTCGCCGGGCGGGTCTCCAAGTACGACTTTCTGGCCCTGCCGGTGGTGGACGGCGAAAACCGGCTGCTGGGAATCATCACCGTCGATGATGTCATCGACATCATGGAGGCTGAAAGCACCGAGGACTTCCATCGCATCTCGGGCGTGGTGCCCTTTGAAGAGGAATACTTCAAGCGCCCGCTGACGCGTCTTTTCTGGAACCGCATCTGGTGGCTGGCCATTCTGCTGTTCACCTCGCTGCTCTCCACCTCCATCATGGCGTGGCATAGCGAGGTCGTGCATCAGATGGTGGCCCTGGTTTTTTTCATCCCGATGGTCATCGGCACCTGCGGCAATGCCGGCACCCAGTCGGCCACCATGGTGGTTCGGGCCCTGGCCCTGGGGGAGGTCCATCCAAAGGATTTTATGCGGATTTTTCGTCGGGAACTGCTGATGGGTCTCGCCCTCGGACTGGCCCTGGGGCTGATGGCCTACTTTCGCGTCATCCTCCAGGACAACAACCTGATCCTGGCCTGCATCGTGTCGGCGGCCCTGGT
>JBAPYE010000412.1:0-2439 GCA_049284575.1 Desulfobacterales bacterium | reverse complement strand
CTGATCGCAGGCTTCCTGGTCTGGCTGTACACCCTGGTTTTGCCCTCGCTGACCGATGCCGGGATTCTGCCCCAGGCCTTTATCCAGGAGGGGCCCTGGAGCCTGGAGTACCTCAAGCCCTTCCAACTCTTCGGCCTCAGGAGGTTTGACCAAATTTCCCACGGCGTCTTCTGGAGCCTGCTGTTCAATACCGTCGCATACGTGGGAGTGTCGCTGTTCAGCCGGCCGTCGGCCCTGGAGCATACCCAGGCCACGATGTTCGTGGATGTCTTTCGCTTTAGCGGGGATAGCGATGAAACGCCGCTCTGGCGGGGGACCGCCCGGATTCCGGACCTCAAGTCGCTGCTGGAGCGTTTTTTAGGTGTCACCCGGACGGCCGAGGTGTTGGCGCAATATGCCCGCCAGCATGCCATCGACTGGGACCAATCGCTTTCCGCCGATCCGGGATTTGTCACCTACGTGGAGAAACTGCTGGCCGGGGCCGTTGGATCGGCCTCGGCCCGGGTGGTGGTCGCCTCGGTAGTCAAAGAGGAACCGCTGGGCATCCGCGAGGTCATGGGGATTCTGGACGAAACCCGGCAGGTGATCACCTACAGCCGGCAGCTGGAAGAGGCCTCGGCCGAGTTGCGGGCCGCCAACGAACGCCTCAAGGAGCTGGACCGCCTCAAGGACGATTTCCTTTCCACCGTTTCCCACGAACTGCGCACCCCCCTGACCGCGATTCAATCCCTGGCGGAAATCCTGCGGGACTATCCCAACACCGAAGAGCCGCAGAAGCAAAAATTTTTGGAGATCATGATCAAGGAGATTCAGCGGCTGGCGCGCCTGATCAATCAGGTGCTCAACTTTCAGAAAATCGAATCCGGCCGCATGCAGTGGCAGATCGGCAGCGTGGATCTGCGCAAGGTGATCGAAGATGCCGTCGCCGCCTCCAGCCAGCTGGTGGACAACAAGCAGCTCCGGCTCCAGTTGGACCTGCCCGATGCCGTGCCGGCCATCATCGGCGATCGGGACCAGCTGATGCAGGCGATGGTCAACCTGATTTCGAATGCCGTCAAATTCTGCGAGGAGAAAACCGGGGTCATCATTATCGCGCTGGCCCACCGCAAAAACACCCTCAGGGTGAGCGTCCGGGACAACGGGGTGGGCATCAGTGCCGCTGATCAGAAGGTGATCTTCGAGCAGTTTCGGCAGGTCTCGACTGCCGGCCGGGGACGGCCGCCCGGCAGCGGGCTGGGGTTGACCATCACCCGGCGCATCATTGAATTTCACGGCGGCCGTATCACGGTGGAAAGTAAACCCGGTCGGGGATCGACCTTTACCTTCGAGATCCCCCTGCAAACCCCGCTGGCGGCCCAGGCCGGCCGCTAGAATCGGGAGCGACGTTGCTGCCTCCGGGTTTCTTGACCCTTGCGCCTGCGATGGGCGCCGGTTCAGTGGGGAGGGGGTTTGCGGCTGACGCGGCGGTAAACGGGCAGGCCTCTCACCTTGACCTGGCGGACCTCGTTGCGGTTTTCAAAGGCAACCACGGTTTCGAGTTCCGCCGCAGGGATGCCGGTCACCGCGACCACCGGGCGGACACTGCGGTGGTGACGCTTGAAAAGACCGCGGCCGGTTGTTTCGGTTACCGTCAAAATGCCGATCAGGGTGTAGTCCCCGCCGGCAGAGGCCAGGAGATCCATCATGGGCGGGTCGCAGCGCAGGCTGTTTAGAAAAAGATTCAGCGGGTTGCGGGTCCAGCGGGGGTGGAAGACCATCTGGCTCAGGGTTTGAGCGACGCCGGATAGCCGCCAATGGGCGATCCTGCGGTTGTTGACCACGGCCACCGCTGAAAACTCCAGCCTGCGGCCGTCCTGGTTCACGACCTGGCGATTGAACCCCAGATAACGCAGATTTTCGGCTTCCTCCGGCATGCCGCTGAGAATCAAAACCTCCTTGAGGCGGGCAGCATCCGGGGACAGGACCCGTGTCAGGGCGTTCAACAAATCGCCGATAAAATCGTGACTCATGCGCGCAACCCTCCCCCCCAGGATCTTTTCGAACCGAATCACCGCCCCTGAAAAGGACGCCGACCCAATGGCGGCTCGAACTTTTCACCGAGCCATTAAAAAATGAATTTGCAATGGTTAATACTCTAAAATCAAGTAAAATTCCATACCGCCGATGCAAAAGCTATTTTACTCTTCGGCTTGCGCCCCATCCGCCTTCAGCGGCGAGGCCAAAACCCGCCGGCCGGTCTTTGAATTTGGATCCGGCGGTCGGTTTACGCGCTGCCGTTGGAGGCGTTTCACCTTCGCGCGAGGGATATTTTTTTTTACGCTTCACCCCCTTTGGCTTGCATCCTTTTGCTAAGGGCGCTAATAAATCAATCATAGGAACGAGGGCTTTTGGTTGGGGGGTCAACTCGTCTTGCGGCGCGCTTCGCCAACTGCCCAACGC
>JBAPYE010000411.1:0-9709 GCA_049284575.1 Desulfobacterales bacterium | reverse complement strand
CGGTGATGGAGCATATCGAGCTGGCCGGTATTCACTCGGGCGATTCGGCCTGCGTCATCCCGCCCATCAGCATCGCGCCCCGGCACATCGACACCATCAGCGAGTACACCCGCAAAATTGCCGTGGCCCTGAACGTGGTCGGGCTGATGAACGTGCAGTACGCCATTTTCGAGAACACCGTCTATGTGCTCGAGGCCAACCCGCGGGCATCGCGCACGGTGCCGATCGTCTCCAAGGTCTGCGGCATCTCCATGGCCCGCCTGGCCACCCAGGTGATGCTGGGCAAAAAATTGGCCGACCTCGCCCTCGCCCCACGGCCGATCGCCCATTACGGGGTCAAGGAAGCGGTCTTTCCCTTCAACATGTTCCCGGAGGTCGACCCCATCCTGGGCCCCGAAATGCGCTCCACCGGCGAGGTGCTGGGGCTGTCGCACTCCTTCGGGCGAGCCTTTTTCAAAGCCCAGGAGGCCACCCAGGTCACCCTGCCGCTGGCGGGTACGGTGCTCTTCACGATTGCCGACCGCGACAAAAAGGCCGCCCTGGAGCCGGTGCGCCTATTCCGCGACCTGGGCTTCGGCATCACGGCGACCCCCGGCAGCCATTTGTTCCTGAAGGAAAACGGAATCGAGACCGGACGGGTCCAAAAGCTCGGCTACGGGCGCCCGGACCTGGTGGATGCCATCAAAAACGGTGAGGTCCAGCTGCTGGTCAACACCCCCAGCGGCCGCCAGAGCGCCCAGCACAGCTCGGAGGTCCGCCAGGCCGCCATCAAATACAAGATCCCCTACATCACCACCACCGCCGCCGCGATTGCGGCGGCCAAAGGGATCGCCGCGCGCCGCGAGGGCGCCCCCAAGGTGCGGTCGCTGCAGGCCTATTTGAGGGGCTGACGCCGAATTTCAACCGGTCGTCAGCACCCATCGGATCAATCGCGCCAGAATGAGGGTGGCGGCCAGCCCGCCAATCCAGAGTGCCGCAAACCAGAGCCACTGCCGTTGTCTATTACTGAGAGCCATGTTTGGGTATCAGTATGCGCTTTCATGCGAGGCCTTGCCCCTGAACAGATAGTAGCAGAAGCCGGTGTAGGCCAGCACCAGCGGCAGCAGGAAGACCGTGCCGATCAGCAGTAGCGATTGGGAAGTGGGTGCCGCCGCCGCCTGCCGAAAGGTGACTTCAAAGGGCACCAGCCAGGGCCACAGGCTGATGCTCAGGCCGATGTAGCCCATCAGAAAAACCCCGAGGCTCATCAGAAAGGGCCGGTACTCCTCGCCGCGGTGCAGATCGCGCCAGATAAAGACAAAGAGCCCCGCGGTCACCAGGGGTACGGGCAGCAAATAATAGAGGTTGGGCACGCTGAACCACAGCGCCCGCACGTCCGCATTCATCATCGGCATGCTGAGGCTGACGATACCCAAAAAGAGACCCACGTAGCCGAGCACGTAGCTCGCGCTCCTGCGCGCCCACTCCTGGGTGCCCTCATCGGTTTTCATCACCAGCCAGGTGGCCCCCAAGAGCGCGTAACCGAACACCAGGGCGATCCCCGTCATGACGCTGTAGGCGTTGAGCCAGTCGAAGGACCCGCCGGCAAAACTGCGCCCGCTGACCTTGACCCCCTGCACAAAAGCCCCCAGGATCATGCCCTGCATCAGGGTGGCCACCAGCGAGCCGAAGTGAAAGGCGTAGTCCCAGATGCGCCGCGACCTGCCGTGGGCCTTGAAGCGGAATTCAAACGCGACGCCGCGGAAAATCAGCCCCAGCAGCATGATGATCACCGGGATGTAGAGGGCCGGCATCAAAATCGCGTAGGCCAGGGGAAAGGCCGCAAACAGCCCCCCCCCGCCCAGCACCAGCCAGGTCTCATTGCCGTCCCAGAAGGGCGCGATCGAGTTCATCATGCGGTCGCGACATTGATCCGAGGGGGCGAAGGGAAACAGGATGCCGATCCCGAGATCGAACCCGTCCAGCAGGACGTAAAGAAAAATGGCCGTTCCAATCAGGCCGAGCCAGATCAGCGGCAGATCCAGAAAACTCTCGAAACTAAACATTCCGGCCTCCTTTTTCAGCAACCATGCCTGTGACCAGGGGTGGCTCCTTGACGCCGTGGGAACCGTAGAGATCCTCTTCGGTATCCGGCCCCTTGCGGATCAGTTTGACGATGTAATAGCTGCCGGCGCCAAAGACGAAGCCATAGGTGAGTATGAAGGCGGCCAGCGACATGGCGATGGGTGCGCCGTTGAGGGGCGAGACGGCCTCCGCGGTGCGCATGACCTCGAAGACGATATAGGGCTGGCGCCCGATTTCGGTGACGAACCACCCCGCCAGGACGGCGATGAAACCGGCGGGGGCCAGCGCCATGCACCAGTAATGAAACCAGCGCGTGTCGAAGAGGCGCTTCTTGAGAAAAAGCACCAGCCCCACCAGACCGGTCAGGATCATCAGGGTCCCGATGCCCACCATGATGCGGAAAGACCAGAAGACCGAGGCCACCGGCGGGCGCTCTTCGCGGGGCCAGGCCTTCAAGCCCTTGACCTCGCCGTCCAGGTCGTGGGTGAGGATCAGGCTGGAGAGTTTGGGGATTTCGATGGCGTACTTGGTGGCCTCGGCCTCCTCGTCCGGCCAGCCGAAAAGCACCAGGGGCGCTCCGTTGCGGGTTTCCCAGAGGCCTTCCATGGCGGCCACTTTGGCCGGCTGGTGCTTGAGGGTGTTGAGCCCGTGCATATCGCCGAACAGCAGCTGCAGGGGTGCGACACAAATCGCCATGATCATGGCCATCCCCAGCATCACGCGCGCGTGCGGCACGTGGCGGTCGCGGGAAAGATAATACCCGCCGACCCCGGCGGCCACAAAGGCGGTGGTCAGGTAGGCGGCGGTCACCATGTGGACGAAGCGGTAGGGAAACGAGGGGGTGAAGATCACCTGCAGCCAGTTGGTGGGGTACAGCAGCCCGCTTTCAGCAACACTAAACCCCTGCGGGGTCTGCATCCAGCTGTTGGCCGAGAGGATCCAGAAGGCGGAGATCAAGGTGCCGCCGGCGACGATCAGGGTGGCGCCGAAATGCATCTTGGGGCTGACGCGGTTCCAGCCGAAAAGCATCACCCCCAGGAACGAGGCCTCCAGGAAAAAGGCCGTCAACACCTCGTAGCCCAGCAGCGGCCCGAGCACGTTGCCGACCCGATCCGAGAATACCGACCAGTTGGTGCCGAACTGAAAGGACATGACCACGCCGGACACCACCCCCATGCCGAAGGTGACGGCAAAGATCTTGACCCACAGGCGGTACGTCTCGGCATAGACCGGGTTGCCGGTCTTCAGCCAGCGCCACTCCAGGACCGCCAGCCAGCTGGCCAGGCCGATGGTGAAGGCCGGAAAGAGGATGTGAAAGGAAATTGTGAATGCAAACTGAATACGCGCCAGGAGGACCGGATCTAGATTCTCAAACATGGTTTGACCTCTGCCGTTTAAACCTTGATGTGAAAAGTAAAACGCTGCTGAGAAAATAATTCAGGATAGAGGGGTGACAAAACCCCGGTTGCAGGGTCGCCCCGGGGATGGGTCGCCGGTCACCGGCGGTGGCCGGAGCCCCCGGGGGAACTGAATCAAACACTGGTAATGCCCTTAGCATTTTTCGTCGAGAAGATAAAGACACGAGTTGCCCCCGGAGCCTGTCCCAGAAAAAGCCCCCGCACGGCTGCCCCGCCGGACGGCAGATCCCTCTTGAAAATCGGCGGCGATGATATTAAGCTTGCAGCCCGCAAAGTTCAAAATGGTGCGCAATGAAAAAGATTTTCATCAAAAGCGACAACATGGCGACCCTCATCTGCAGTGGCTGCGGAAAGCAGTATCGCAAGGATGTCAGCCGTTTTACCCGTCTGAAGCAAGAAATTCGGCTGAAATGGACCTGCACCTGCGGCGCAATCAACCGGGCGACCCTTGAAAGACGCAGCTATGTACGTTTCAAAGTGAACCTGTCGGGAAAATTTTCCTATACTTCCCAAAATGGCGAATTTTCCATGGCGCCGCTTGTCGTCGTCGACATCTCCCAGGGCGGTTTGCAGTTCAGGAGGCGAACGGGCCTCGGCCGCTACCCGTTTCAGGAGGGCGATCACCTCAGCGTGCAATTCGATCTCGACGACCCAAACCGATCATCCGTCAACCGGGAGGTGGGGGTGCGCACCATCCGAACGGACGGCTCGGTGGGCGCCGAGTTCATATCAAAGGAGCATTACGATCGGCTGGGTTCCTACCTGCTTTACCACGGCACCTGAACGGGGCATGCCACGGGCGGTTCAAACCGCCGGTGGCAGCGTTACCCCGCCGCGTCCGCGCCCATCGGCGGGCGGCCTGTCAAAAAACCTCGATTGCAGCCGCTAACACCCGCAATTCCGCCATCCGCTGACGGAAACCGTTCTTCAGTCTTCTGAAGACGGCACCTCACTCGCAGTTTTGGTTCTGTTTTTACCTTCTCTTTTAGCCCCATACAGGGCACGATCCGCAGCCGCTATCATTTTTTCCGGCGTATCGGTCGACCTGCCGAACTCACTTACCCCGACACTAATTGTCACGCCGAACCCATCGAACTTCAGTTTTTCAATGGCCTTGCGAATTCGCTCCCCTGCTTGGGTGGCATATTCGATATCCGTGTTGGGCATGATAATGGCAAACTCCTCGCCGCCATATCGCGCAGCCAAATCCATTGTTCTGACTGATTTTTTGATCGTAAAACCCAGTTGATTCAGTACGTCGTCGCCTTTCAAATGGCCATGGGTATCATTGACCGATTTAAAATCATCTATATCGATCATCAGCAGGCAAAGCGCCGCATTGTTCCTGGACGCCCGATCGATCTCTTTTTTTAAGAGGGTATCGAAGGCATCTCTTGAAAACACCCCCGTCAATTCATCCCTGATGGTTGCTTCAGCAATGACGCTGATTTTGTCTTCTTCGATTATCTTGGGATTTGACAGTTTTTCTTTTACATTGGAAAGATAATCCATTGACGCCACCACCACCCCGACATCGCGGCCCACAATTTGATTTAATTGCTTCATGTGGTCTACAATCCCATGCCACAAGGCAATGGCTTCGGCCTCAATGAATGTTTCATGTGTAAGTGATTTTAGAATGGTTGGATAAAGTCTGTTCTGATACTTTTTTTCGTATTTTTTTCTAATTTTGTCATCTTTAACGATGGCCTCGATGATTTCCAACGGCAGGGCATGCTCGTCAATTTCAAGCATGTCTCTGATCTGTTTATGATCATCATCTTTTTCCAACGTTCCATCCTCTTTCAGGCCACCGCAGGATGCCGAGTCCGAGCGCTCCCTCTTGCGGCCCGTTGGGGAAACAGCTCCCCGCCCGGAGGCCTCCTTTGCCGCCCCTAAAACAGCTGCAGCCGCTCGCGGTAAGCATCGATCACCTCCCGCGGGTCGTGGGTGATCACGATGTTGTCCTTGACCCAGGCCGGCGCCCGGCCCTTTTCGACCATCCGGTGAATCTGGCGGGTCATGTCCTGCCAGAAGCGCCCGTCGCCGTCGGTGTCGAAGAGGATGATCGGGACCGGCTCCATGATCGAGAGCTTCATATTGCACAACGTGATCCCCAACTCCTCCAATGTCCCCAGGCCGCCGACATTGAAGATCGGAAAGGAGGCGATCTCGAACCATTTCTGCCGGCTGTGGCGGCAGGTGGACTGAAAGACCTGGCAGAAGTCCACATCGGTGGTCATGGCCTGATCGGTAATTTCCAGAAAGTTGGCCCCCGAGAGGATCCCGCGCGCCTTGGCCAGCGTGTTGGCCTTTTCCATCACCCCGCTGCCGCCGCCGGTGACGATGCCGATGTGACGCCCCCAGAAGTCCACCAGCGCGTCCAGCAGGGCTTCCAGGCGCTGCACGCCCCGGGCGTCGAGTTCGATGGTGGAGCCGTAGAAGGCGAACAGCATGGACTTGTGGAAATCGGAGAGCCGGTCGGGGGTCACGAAATAGCCCATGCCGTCGCGCATGGTGTGGGCCATGATGCGCCGGGTCAGCCTGGAGACCCAAAACACCTGAACCCCGAAGGTGTGGTATTCCTGTAGGCGGCCGTGGTCGTTCTGGGAGAGAAACGGCCCGTGTTCACGTGAGGGCTCCAGGAAGTAGAGGGTGTCGATTTTACCCTCGCAGACCACGTTGATGATATCGCGGTGCTCGATGATATTGGGGAAGTACTTCAGCACCAGGGCCGAGGGGGCGTCGATGGCCGCATCCTTGAGGTAGGCGGTGGCATACTGGTGGGCGCAGCAGCTGCGAACCGAGAAATCCCGCCGGGCCAGGGCGCATTCGGCCATGGTGGCGGAACAGGGTGCGTCGGGACCGTTGACGAAAAAACGCGGCTGACCGCCGGCCTTGGCAAGCAGTCCGACCGGTTTGTCGAGAAAATGGCAGGTGGCCGGCCGCAAGGCGTCCAGCTGCGTCCCCAGCGCCTGCATTTCCGCGAAGGTGTAGTTGGGCCGGCCCTTGTCGCTTTTGCGGCGGCTGGGCCGGATGGTGGGCGCCCGGTAGATCTTGGCGGTGATCAGCGGGTTGACCAAAAGGTGCGCGGTGCGGTTGACGATCTCCAGGTAGATGCGGATGCCGCGGGTCTTGATAGGGTCCAGGATCGTAGCGGGCAGGTGGCCGCCCAGTTCAAGGCCGCTTTGCAGCACCACGTAGTGCTCGTTGAGGTACATCGAGCAGGTGGTGATGACCCCTTCACCGGCCGGGATTTTAAGCGCGCTTACCGGCCGCCGGACCTGGTGGCGGCCTAAAATTTCGCGGCCGTTATCCTTGATCAGGATGCGCCCCAGGACCTCCCGGCCGATGGGCTCCTTCAGCTCGCAGACCACCCGGTGGGGGGCGATCACGATGCTGCCGTCGCTGGAAATCGAGGTCGAGGCCGGCAGCTTCAGGGCCGAGTCCTCGATCGCGGCCAGCACCTGGTCGGAGGTCATCAGGGCGTCGGGGTCGCAGTAGACCAGGCGGCCCACCGGCAGGCCGGCCGTGAAAAAATCGCGCAGCAGATCGAGCCCCGGGTAGCCGGCGATCACCTGGGTGGCGGTCAGATCGAGAACGGCCGTCCGCCCGTCCAAGCAGTCCGGGGTGAGTGGTGGGCCCTTGATCTGGACTCCCAGCCGGGCAATGCGCGAGCGCTCACTGAAGATGACGTCCCCGGGCTGATGCCGGATGCACTCGATCAGACGATCCGAGAGGCTGAAGGCGGCCTGGAAGCGTATCTGCCGGCCGTTTGACTCCGAAACCCGCGTGATCAGGCCGTCGGCGGTCTGCAACAGACCGCGAAAAATGTGGGGGGTGGGTTCGGGTATGATCATGCCCTCGTTTCTCTGATATGGGTATCCGGGAAAAAGATATAGCACCACCCTGCCGGGCCCCGGGGAAACCGGGCGGCTAACTGGCGCCGGCTCCGAAGCAGCTGGCCGCCTTCTGCCAGCTGCCGGCCTTGACCCAGCGGTATTTTTCCCTGAAGAGAGTGTCGCTGCGGTGGTAGCGGCCGGTCCGGCTGCGCTCGAGGAAGCGGCTGAAGTCCCCGGGGCCGCCGTTGTACAAGCCGTAAAGCAGGCCGGCGAAACGCTCGTCGGAGAGTTTGGCGGCCCGGGCCCGGTTCTTGGGGTTGCCCTCGATGTACTTCGCGATATAGAGGTCCAGCACCTCGCAGCCGGCCAGGGCGTTGTAGCGGATGCTCCAGCGCAGCCGGTTGAGATCGTAGAGTCCGCGCCAGACCCGCTCATTGATCTGCATCAGCCCCACCGAAGAGCCGTTGTAGGAGCGCAGGTAGACGAGCTTGTCGTCTTTCACATGGTACTGCCGGAAACAGCTCTCCTGCCAGGCGGTGGCCGCCACCAGCCGTCGAAAAAACGGGGCCGCGCGCATGTCGCTGGGGCGCTTTTTGAGGGTCTGGTCGGCCGCCGCGGCCAGCAGCTTGCGAACCCGCCCAAGCAGCTGGTCGGCGGGGGTGTAAGGCGCCATCCAGCCCCTGATCTCGGCCAGGCTGTCCTGTTTTGGGCCTGCCGCCGCCCAGGCTTGGGGGAAAAAAAACATGCCCACCGGCCCCGGCGCGTCGGCCGGGGGGGCAGCCGGGGTCTCCGGCGGCCATCCACCCTCCAGGCCCCCGCCTTCAAAGGCCGGCCCGGGATCCTCCAGCGGTGGCCCCAGCCCCAAGACCGTCCGCAGCGCCACATCGATTACCTCGCAATCCGCCCCCTCCGCGTCGGGCTCGCAGCCCAGCAGGCGCACCAGATGAATCAACCCCGCCCGGCTGACGTCGACTCCCAGGCTCGGGCCGATCTGATCCAGCGCCGCCAACGCGTCGGAGGCCGTGAAGAAGGCCAGGTAACCCAGCAGCGAGGACGACGACCCCGCGCTCAGGGCGCGTCTGAACACCGCCGCCAGCTGCTGCCAGGCCCAGACGAACTGGACGCGCACGAAATCCGGCGCCAGGGAATTTTCGACCAGCCCCTGACTGAAGGCATGCCGGGTGGTCAGCAGGACGTCCAGCAGCACCTGGCGGTCGGCCTCCGGGAGCTCCCGCCCCGCAAGCGCTCTGAGGATCTGGGCGAGGTAGGCGTCCCAAACCTCCCAGTGCGCGCTGAACCCGGCCAGTTCAGCCTCGGAAAGCGGCCGGGGGGCGCTCTCGGGGGGTTCCCCGGACGCTTCGTCGACCGCTTCCGGGACCACACCGGAGAGGGTGATGCGGACCGCGTCCGCATCGGCCGCCGCCCCCGTCGCCCGCAGACTGGCGGCCAGCTCTTGGGCGCGGAGTCCGTCGGCCGCCGGGAAGAGCTCCGCCAGAAAGGCCTTGAGCTCCGCCACCGGGGGAGCCAGGTCGACCTGTATATCCGCCAGGCGCTGGTAAACGTGGGTTTGGACCATATCCCAGACCAGGCCCACCAGCATGGCCGGCTGGCGCTGGCGGTCCAGCACCTGGGAGCCCACGGTGTCGAAGGCGAGCGTCCAGCCGCCGGGGTCCATCCGCGGCCGCTGGTGCAGCACCAGGATCCCCTCCCAGTCGATCGGCGCCAGACAGGCATCTCCCAGGGCGGCCCCCAGACGCAGCGACACCTGGAATTCGGACCGGATCAGCCCGTTTTCGCCGCTGTAGGCCGGCGGCGAAACCACGATCCTGCGGCAGCCGCGGCTTTCATCGAGCACCACAAGGTTTTTGGCCGGACCGCTAAAGACCGTGGCCACCACCAGGGCGCGCAGCAGGGGGTAGTCGATGGTGATCGGCAGGGCCACGGCCTTTGCCTGGGCGCCCAGCGGCACCACCCACCAGGAAACCCAGAGGAGAACAATAAAGCAGTGCAGGCGGCGTTGGGGCGACATGGACGGTGGCTCCAGGGATAAAGGGCCTGTTGACGGGAGCCGGCGAAGGTACGCCGTTTGGCAAAGACCTAGCAGAAAGCGGCGGGGTTTGCAACCGCGATGTCGTTCCCGGCCGCGGATTTAGGTCGGGTCGCGGGGGGCGGCCGTGCGGGGGTACGGGATTATTTTCACGCCACGCCGGTTGACGGGGATGCCGGCCGCGGCATCACCGCGATGCGCCAGGCGCCGTGCTCCAGGGGCCGGACCGTGATGGCGACATCCAGGAACTGGCCGATGACGGCGATGTTGGTGCGGGTATGGCGCGAAGGCTCAAGCGTGTGAAAGGACCCACCGCCACCCAGGGCCATGGGCAGGAG
>JBAPYE010000410.1:0-1949 GCA_049284575.1 Desulfobacterales bacterium | reverse complement strand
CAAGAGGAACAGGCCCCAAACGTAAGCCCCGTAAGCCAGGGCGGCGGATCGCCCCAGCACGCGGCCGACCATCCCGGCGCCCCCCGACAGCCACAGGCGCAGGAGCTGCCAGGCCAGCGGCGGCATCGCAGCCCCGATACGGCCTTTTTCGAAGCGCTCACGGCTGGCGGCGCGTCGGATCTTGCCGCTGGAGGTCTTCAGCACGCTTCCCGGCGGCACCAGGGCGACCTCATCCGGCGGGCTGCCGACCAGATCCACGGCAACCGCCTGGACTTCCGCCCGCAAGCGCGCCATGACCGCCGCTCCGGTTTCACGGGTTTCGGCCATGACCACCAGCCGCTCGGTGCCCGTCCGGGGATCGGGGGTGCCGAAGACCGCCACGTTACCCTTGCGAACCCCGGCCAGGTTGCCCACCGCCTCTTCCAACTCCTCCGGGTAGATGTTGCGCCCGCCCCGGATGATGATGTCCTTGGTGCGCCCGGTGATGAAGATTTCACCGTCCACCAGGTAGGCCAGATCACCGGACTCCAGCCAGCTGCCCTGGAAGAGCCGCTGGGTCTGGCGGGGGTTGCGGTAGTAGCCGCTGCAGGCGGAAGGCCCGCGAAACTGCAGCCGACCCTGGCGCCGTTCGGGCAACTCGCGCCCGGCATCATCCACGATTCGGATCTCGTGTCCGGCCAGCGGGCGGCCGCAGCTCACAAACTGCAGCGGCTGCGGCGCGTCGGCCGCCACCTCCCGGGCATCCCCGGTGTTCATCAGGGTCTCGCGGCAGACGCGGTCGACCCGCCAGGCGCGTCCCAGCGGCGGGAAGGCCAGCCCGACTGTCGATTCCGCCAGGCCGTATACCGGCATCAGGGCTTCTCGGCGCAGGCCGTAGCCTTTGAAGCGCTCATAAAACCGTTCCAGGGTCCCGGGGCTGACCGGTTCGGCGCCGTTTAAAGCGCAGCGCCAGGACCTGAGATCCAGGCCTGCGAGGTCCTCCGCGACAAGCCGTTTCAGGCAGATTTCGTAGCCGAAATTGGGGGCCGCCGAAACGGTCCCGCCAAAGCGCTGGATGGCGCGCAGCCAGCGGCCGGGCCGGGCCAGGAAATCCAGGGGCGCCAGCGACACCAGCAGGGGGCCGAAATAGAGGCTGCCAAGCCAGGCGCCGATCAACCCCATGTCGTGGTAAAGGGGCAGCCAACTGACGAAGACGTCATCGGAACTCACCGCGATGGCGCGCCCCATGCTGCGAATGTTGACCAACAGGTTGGCATGCGACAGGATGACTCCCTTGGGGGTGCCGGTGCTGCCGGATGTGTACTGCAAGAAGGCCGTGTCGGCCGCCTTGACCAGCGGCGGCTGGAAAGACGGGGAATGGGCGCGCAACTCGGCGGCGGTGGTCAGATGGGTGAGCGATGTCGCCTGGCTTTTCAGCAGACGGGCCACTCCCCGCGCATCGGGGATGGTGACCAGAATGGGGGCCCCACAGTTTTGCAGGATGGCCTGGTGCCGCTTGAGGTGCTCCACCAGCTGACTTTTGCGGACCGGCGGATAGATCGGCACCGGGATACCGCCGGCCAGCATGATGCCGAAAAAAGTGTCGAAGTAGTCCGCGCCGGTGGGCAGCATGATGGCCACCGCCTGGCCGCAGCGCAGCCCAAGATGCTGCAGGCCGCCGGCAACCGCCGCTGCGCCCGCATAGAGATCCCCATAGGTCAAGGTTCTCTCCGCATCCTGGGCGTCGGTGCACAGCCGAATGTGGGTCCGCTCGGGATGGGTTTCGGCATGCCACTGGAGAGCCTCGATCAGGGTGCGGGCATGCCGGGGCGCCTCCGCCACTTCCCGGGGTCCGGGAACGGCGGTCTCGGGCGCGACCTCGTGGGCCGCGGACGGCTGGGCGGCCGTCAAGGCCCGCAGCAGGTCCCGCGGGGTGTCCGCCTCGGTAAAAGCCTGGGCGGGAAAGGTGC
>JBAPYE010000409.1:0-8661 GCA_049284575.1 Desulfobacterales bacterium | reverse complement strand
TATGACCTTCGAGGATTTCATCCAGGATCAGCGCACCGTCGATGCTGTCGTGCGCCGCTTCACGATTATCGGGGAAGCATCCAATCATGTGCCGGAAGAAATCTGCAACCGCAATCCCCACATTCCGTGGGCGGACATGAGGGCCATGCGCAATTTTGTCGTCCATGAGTATTTCGGAGTCAGCGAGGAGATCCTCTGGGAGACGATCTGCCATGATCTTCCCGGAATCGTTGAGCCGCTCAAACACCTTCTCGATCGGAAGACCAATTAACAGATGCCGTTCGACAAGTTCGATGTTGCCGTCAGTGATACCAACGCCGATTTCACCACCGATCTCGACCAGGCTTTTCGAAGAATCATTGAGAAAACGCGTTGAGAATGTAAGCCGTCCAACCATCAAGCGGGTGCTCTCCCGGCTCCGCGAGGAGGGCGCGGTGAAATGCGTCAAATCCGGTAGAGACGCCCTTTGGAAGAAAATGGAACCATGAACCCGTTAATGGTGTCAAGAACGGCTATTTTAATTAGCCCGAAATTAAAACGGGTTCATGGTGCTTTTAATGGTATCATAAACGGCTATTAGATGTGACATTTACGACATATTTGCGACACAGGTCGCGGCCTACCTGAGCTTTTCAAATTCGGCGGCGATCTCGCGGCTCAGCGCGGCGACCGCCCGGCTTGCCGCGGCCACCAGCTCATCATATCCGCCACCCGTCACCGCCTCCTGGATGACCGAATTACCCACCGCGAGGGTTTTCTGACGCTTCGGTTCCTTGAGGCTCCAGCTTGCATTCAGCCGGACCGTGTCCGCCAGCCGGCCGTCGAACTGGCCCACCACGACGCTCAGGCGGTAGGCTGCGTCGGGGGCAATGGCATCGGAGAGCACGCTCACCTGTTTGGCCGCCAGCAAGGTGCCCAGATTGGCCACCAGCACGCGGGTGAAGTTGTCTCCCAGCGAGCCGCCCCAATAATGGGTATCGGACATCAGGATGCGGTTGTCGTCGGCACGGGTGACGATCTGCGGGCGGTCGATCACGGTGGGGATTGCCACCGGCAGCACCGCCAGGAGGGTTCCCGGGACGGCTCCGGTGCGCCCCGCCGTCTGGGGCATGGGGCTCAGGGTATAGAAGGTGACCGGGTCGCTGGTCCGGAACAAACACCCACTGAGGGCCAAAACCGGCAGGCTCAGCGCACAAAGGATCTTCAGTGCCGAGAAAGCGTGTTTCATTGGTTGGTTTCCTTTCCGCGCAGGAGAGACCCCGGCTGCCGCTCGAGGAAATCGGCCAGCACCCGCAGGGCGCGCGCGCTGGCCGCCAGCTCCTCCAGCGCGATTTTCATCCGGATCTGAAGCGGCGAATCCGATTGCAGCGAAGCGGCGCTGGCCGCCAGGGCCGCCTGGGCATGCTGCAGGGCGGCCGTGATTTCCGGCGCCGTTTGCGTGCGCAACTCCGCCGTGAGGCCCTGAATTTCCTGGACGGCGGCCGAGAGCGATTTCACGGCGTCCATCAGCTCCGGTGAGTTGGTGATGCGCTTGACGCCCTGCACGCTGTCCCGCAGGTCGCTGCCGATTTGATCGATGGGGACATTTTCGAGCTTGGCGATCAGCCGGTTCAATTTGGTGCCGATCTCCTCGAACTGGGTCGGCAAGGTCGGGATGCTGGGATAGCGGCCTTCGCGGCCGAGCTTGGCGGGCGGCTCATCCGGGAAAAATTCCAGGGCCACGTACTGCTGGCCGGTGACGATGCTGCCGGAGCGGAGCTGGGCGCGCAGGCCTTTTTCCACGAACGCCTCCATTCTTTTCACGCTTTGCCGCGGCTGATCTTCCCCCCCGACGGCGTGTATCCGCTCGGGCTGGATGACGATCAGCACGGGAATGTCGAAGGTGTTTCGATTGACGTCGAAGTCCAGCCGGAAGTCGACCACATGCCCGACCTGGACCCCCCGGAATTCCACCGGCGCCCCCGGCGAAAGCCCGCGCACCGAACTGGTGAAGTGCAGGAGATAGTAATTTTGGACGGTGTAGGTTTCCTCCTCCGCGGCCTGCCGATCAGGAAACAGTCTGAAGGGCGCGTCCTCCGGGGCCGCCGCCGCCGCGGACGGTCCGAATTTCTCGATCACGTCGAAAGCCACGCCGCCGACCAGCATCGAGACGAACGATTCGGTGTTGACCTGGATTCCCCGCGCATCCAGCTTGAGATCGATGCCGCTGGCGTTCCAGAAGCGCGTGTTCTGGCGCACAAACTCCGGATAGGGGTCTTTGATGAAAACCTTGAAGGTGATGCCCGTACCGTCGGGGGCCAGGCTGTAGGCGGCCACCCGCCCGACTTCGATCTGCCGGTAATAGACCGGCGCGCCCACATCCAGCGAGCCTTTGCGTTCGGCCAGGAGGTCGAAGTGGCGGCCCTTCTCCCAGGTGGTCACGATGGGGGGCTCCTCCAAGCCTTCGAAGTGTAGGGTCTTCTTCCCGGGCGCCCCGGGGTCGATGTCGATGAAGGCCCCGGAGAAGACCGTGCTCAGGCCCGTCACCGAACTGGCGCTCACCCGCGCGCGGACCACCCAGAAGCGGGAGTTCTCGGAGAGAAACGCAGCCGCCTCCTTGATGAGCTGGGCCTTGACGACCACCTGGTTCAGGTCCCGGCTGAGGGTGATCGCCTGGACCTGCCCGATCTCCACGTCCCGGCACTTGATCTTGGTCTTGCCGGCTTCGAGCCCCTCGGCGGTCTTGAAGCTGATCGTGATCTCTGGCCCCTTTTCGGAAACCGCCTTGTAGATCAGCCAGCCGCCGATCAGAAGGGCCGCCAGCGGCACCAGCCAGACGATGGAGACACTGCGCTTGCCGGAGCGGATGACCGGCTCGGGGAGATCGGCAGCCTCGGGTTCAGGGGGTGTGTTCGGGTTCATCGTCGGACTCCTTTGCATCCCAGATGAGACGGGGGTCGAAGCTCATGGCGGCAATTATGGTGATGACCACGACGGCCGCGAAGAACGCCGCCCCCGCCTGGGCTTCGATGTTGGCCAGCGCCCCCAGGTGCACCAGGGCCACCAGGATGGTCACCACAAAGATGTCCACCATCGACCAGCGGCCGATCGCCTCGGTGATGCGGTAGAGGCGGGTGCGGTCTTTGGGACGCCAGGTGGACCGGCGCTGGACTGAAACCAGCAGAAGCGTCAAAATCAAGAGTTTCAGCAGCGGCACAAAAATGCTGGCGATGAAAATGACCAGGGCGATGGGCCACATGCCGCTGTGGATAAAGTAGATGACGCCGCTCAGGATGGTGTCCGACTGGACCACGCCAAGGGAGGTCACCTTGGTGATGGGCAGCACGTTTGCGGGGACATAGAAGACAAGCGCAGCAATCACCAGTGCCCAGGTGCGGGCGACACTGTCGGGCTTGCGCGAATGCAGGCCGGCGCCGCAGCGCGGGCATCTTCCGGCCGGGGCCGCGGCCCCGGGGGGTTTGCGGACGAGCAGATGGCACACCCCGCAGCTCAGCAGCGATGCGCTTCGGGCTGTCCGGGCGGCGGCATTCACCGGCTACCCTCCCAGCGGCTCCAGATCTCGTGCGCGTCCAGCGACGCCATGCAGGCCGCCAGGGTGAAGATCAGCGCCATGAAGCAGAAGGCCGCCGTTCCCGGGATGATCTGGGCCATTTTGGCCAGCTTGACCACCGAGACCAGAATCCCGATCATGAACACCTCCGTCATGCTCCAGGGTGCGATGCTGCGCAGCCAGCGGAAGACATGGAACATGCCGGGCGCCGGACGATCGCGCTTCAGCGGCAGCACGACGTAAACCAGCGCGAGCAGCTGCGTCAGCGGAGCGAGGACGGTGGTGACCAACACCAGCAAGGCTACGTGGGGCATCCCCTGCAGGTACAGCTCCCAGATCCCGGTCAACAGCAGCGTCTCCCGGACCTGGCCCTGGACCTTGAAGCCCAGAAACGGGAAGCTGTTGGCCAGCACGAGCAGTACCAGCCCGGCCACCGCCAGAGCCAGCGAGCGCTCCAGGCTGTTGCGTTTGGGTTTGGCGAGCACCGCCCCGCAACGGCCGCAGGTGGCCGTACTGCCTTCAGGGACGGCCGGCATGCGCTGCAGGAGGTCACAGTCGTGGCAGGCCATCAGGTGTCCGGATGACATGAAAAATAACCCCCGCCCTTCCCTTCCATTTTTTCAACGTGTGGTGAACGCAAACGTTTAAAATCAAGAATTCAGTTTATAGCGATTGAGCAGTTCAGTCCATTTTTCGGTTTTCATCAACTCCAGCAATGCCTGGCTGATCGGTTTGCGCAGCGGGCTTCCGGCTTGCAAGCCGATGCCGACGAAATATTCATCAAAAATTCCGGGTATGACCCGCACCCGCCCGGGAAATTCCTTTTTTACGTAGTACTTCAGTATGACTTCATTCAACACAAACGCATCTATTTTCTTGTCGGCGACCGCCTGCAACCCTTCGGGTATGGTTTTAAAGGGCTTTGCGGCCATCCCGCGGCTGGCCAGGAAAATCATGGCCTCGGATTCGGGTATGGACCCGACGCGGGCATTGAAAAGATCGTGAAAGCCGCGAACCTTGCCGCGCAGCTCACCGACGGTCAGCGAGGTCGTGATGTTGGCCGTAAAGCTGGAGATAAAGACTATCGATGAGAGCATCCAGATGGCCGCAGTGATCCGCCCGCCGATTGTCTTTGGCGCCTTGTCACCATATCCCACAGTGGTCATGGTCGTCATGGACCACCAGAGCCCTTGGCCGATCCCCTTCCCAGCCCCACCACCGAACATTTCGCGGTTGCACCGCCTTTCAAACCCCCAGACCACCATCCCGGCTGTCAGCGACATCAGGATCAACAACCCAACCGCTTGCAGGATATCTTTTGAAAATAGGCTCGCGGCAACCCTCCCCCATCTGCCACCGGCACCTTGCGCCGGTACCGCAATGGCCAATCCCGATTTCAGGTAGGATTGAGCGAAATCCATGAAAGCTTCATACCGCACCTCGACGGGCAAGGCAGGGATGACGTCGATGTCCTTGTTTTTGATCGCATCCGCCAAAAGACCCAGGCTGCTGAATTCGCGAATCTCGAACAAAACGCCCATCTGCTCGGCCACGGTCCCCCAGACTTCGATACCGAAGCCCTCCCATCGGCCATCGGCGGTTTTCATCGACAGCGGCGGCGCCGCCACCGTCCCCACCACCAGCTTGCGGGAAGTGGCAGCGCGTTCTTGGGGGAAAGCATTTTCAGGCATCGACCAAAGAAGCCAGAGCCAGATCATGCCGCAGCCGATCACCCGGATTTTCTTTTGATTTGAAAACACAGTGTTCGAATCCCCAGCCGAATCGCCTTCTATTTCCCTTTCCCTTTGTCACCCGCCATTGCCTTCAGCCGGTCTTCCTCTTCCTGCTGGATCACGGCCTGGGCGGCCGCCGCGCCCGCCTGGAGGACATTCTGATCGACGGATTGGGCGGTCGTCACCGGCTGTCCGGCATCGCCCGCCGGGGTCTGTAGCTCTGGCGGCATGTAAACGGTGACGTTGCGGTGGGCGAACTCGATGCCGTTGGCGTGAAACTCTTCCTGGATCATCCGGAAGACCTCCCGGCGAATGATGAACTGCTCCCCGGGCACTGTCTTGAACTTGACCCTCAGGATCATGCCCGAGTCTTCAAATTGCTTCACCCCCTGGGACTTGAGATCACCCAGCATGGCGCGGTTGAAGGCCTCGTCTTTGCGCAGCTGCTTGTTGATCTTCTTGATGATCTTGCGCACCATTTCCACGTCGGTGTCATAGCGCACGCGGAATTCCAGCTTGGTGATGATGTAGTCCCGGCTGAAGTTGGTGACCGATTTCAAATTCCCGAAAGGCACGGTGTAGACCATTCCCCGGGGATGGCGCAGCTTCATGGAGCGCAGCGAGATTTTCTCGACGGTTCCTTTGACCTCACCGGACTCCACGTAGTCCCCGATGCGAAAAGAGTCGTCGATCAGGAAGAACACGCCGGAGATGATGTCCCGCACCAGGGTCTGGGCACCGAAACCGATGGCCAGGCCGATGACCCCGGCGCCGGCGATCAGGGGGCCGATGTTCACCCCGAGGGCGGAGAGCACGATCAGCGAAACGATCACGAACAACACCGTCAGAACGAACTTGCGCAGGAGCACGAGGAGCGTCCCGATGCGGGAGCCGCCGGCCCCGCCCTCCTCCATCTCTTCGTCGGCCGCCGGCATTTCCTGGCGCAACCGGCTGTCGATGCGAGCCTTGACGAACTCCCAGGCGATAACGCCCAGCAGTAGGGTCAGCACGATGCTGAGCACGTGCGAAGTGAAAAACCTACCGACGGTCCAACTCACCCCCCACAGGCCCAGCACGATGAAGAAAAGAAACGCCGCCAACAGCAGCCGATAGAGCTTCAGGATCAGCGGCGCGTAATGCTTGATCCTGCTCTCCTCAGCCAGGGGCGGCACCTCCCGCACACGGTCGCCGCTCAGATCGACCAGCTCCGCCAACTCGCCCGAGGTCAGCTTGAGCAGCCGCAGCCCCCACTGGTCCAGTCCGATGAAGACCGGGATCACGAACAGACTGAGAACCAGGTTGAGCACCCGGGTGCCTCCCCCCAAGAGGGCGTCCGCAACCCAGAAAACACCCATGCCGAGCACGTAGACGCTGGCCAGGTAGTGCCAGTACTGGGCGAGGGCGGCCCGTGGGCCGCCTACCGCGGTTTCCGCTCCCGCCGGCCGAATGGCCTCGGCAACCCGCCGGCGGCTTTTCCAGATCATGGCCACCAGGACGATGGTGATGTATACGCCGGCCAGGCTGTAAAGCGTGATCCACACCGGTTCGTCGGCGCCGATCTCTTCCAGCACGGCACTCGCCCCGGTGATCACGGCCGCACCTGCCGCGATGTAAAGAATCCAGCGGTAAAGAAAGGCTGCGTCGCCGTCCGTCATCGGGAACAGGCGCATAGCGGGGGCATCCGGCGAAAAAATGACCTTGGCCGCCAGCACAAACAGCAGCAGGTAGTAGCTCACGATCAGGGTAATCGAGACAAGCTCATAACCGAGGTCCCCTTTCTGGAAAAAGAGCACAAACAGAATGAAAGTTGTGGCAGCGTAAACACTGATGCCCAGGATCTCCAGGGTCAGATGGGCCACAACCCGCCCCAAAAACCCCATCCGCCCCAATTTCAGGTAGGCCAATGACCTCTCGCGGACGTCCCGGGTCCGGCGTAAAAGCAGTCCTCTCAGCAGCAACCCCACAGCCAGGATGAAAAAAAGGGTCAGCAGGATGCGGGCGAAGCGTCCCACGCCCCCGCCGCCGGTCAGCTTTTGCCAGGCATCGCCCAGATGCTGTGATCGGGCGTCCGCCTCACCGAGGGTCCCGGACAGCTTTTTCACCAGCGCCGCGGCTTTGTCGGCCGTCCGGTAAAATGCCTGCCCCAGCCGATTGCCCCGGACCCCGAAGGCCTGCCTCCCCGCATCCTGCAGACTTTCTGCGGCCGCCCGCTCTTTCAGGACCCGGGCCAACACCTGGCGTGCCTGCTCGTCGGTCAGCGGGCCCATGAAAGCCTCTACCTGCTCCGGGGTCTGCAGGTGGGCGGGCAGCTCGACCTCCTGGGAACTGGCCGCGGGCTTTTTCGTCTTGGGCAGCGGGAACTTCTGCGCCCATACGGCCCCGCCGGCGAAGCAAAAAAATAGCAGAAGACATATCAAGGCCCGCAAGAAGCGTTTCGCACCGTTGATCATATGGCCTCGCACCGATCAAATATGAGGTGGTTTTTCCGAATAAGCACCTTCCCCCGAGGTCCTTGGGAGCGGATCTCTCTCGCCTCCCCGGGGGCCGATTGGGGCAGCACGCCTGCGCCCGCGCTGACCCCGCCGGGACCGGCACCCCATTGGTTGCCGAGGCTGTCGGGCTCAGCGGGGGCGAACGAGAACCAGGAACCAGGGTGCTGCCGCATCTTTCAGCGCCCTTTTCACTTCCACGCTAGGGTTTTGCGCCGCGCGCGTTGTCCAAGAACAATTTGATCCTCTCCGACCAGAACTTGAAGGCTTCCTCGGCCGATCCCCACTTGGTGAAGCGTTCGGTGAAAGCGGCGCTTCTATCGTCCTGGGCAACGGCGATGACATCGTTGGTCAGCGAGTCCAGCGCCATCAACTCCGCACTGGTCGACCCAGACCCCGTCCAGGAACCCGTGGCGCCCTTCTTCAGTATGCTGACACCCAGTCCAACCGGGACGACTGTGCTGATGCCGCTCAAGCCGGGCCGGCTCTGCTTGAGATCCGTGATGGCGATCCGGATCCGAAGGACGTCCGGGCCGGGGTCGGCCACGATGGGGTAGCGTTCTTTGAGGGTGGTGACCAGTTGCAGGTTGAAGCTGTCGGCCAGTTCCTTCAATTCATTGGCATCGATGCCCTTGTATTCGGATTCTTCATCGAAGAAGAAGATGACGCTGTCCAACATTACCTTGTTGTATTTAGCAAAATCAACCCCCGGTTTTAACCAACGCATCTTGGCCCCGCCCTCCGGGCCCGGCGCCAAATTCTCGGCATACCCTCCGAGAAAACCCGTCTTTTGCGGTTCGGGTGCAGCTTCTTTCGTTTGCGAACCCGGGGTGGCGCAGGAAATGATACTTCCTGCGAATGCCAAACCAATGCCCATTGCCAAAACCGC
>JBAPYE010000408.1:0-22544 GCA_049284575.1 Desulfobacterales bacterium | reverse complement strand
GTGCTGCCCGGATCGTCTGCTGCCATGGGGTTGCCGACCGGCTCGGGCGCGGCCGCCGCCGCCGGGGAGTGGTAAACGGCCTGTAAAAGGCTGAAAGCCCGGTTCACCCGGGTTTTCAGCCGGCCGGCCAGCTCCGTGTCAAAATCGTATACCGTGAGAATGCTGTCGGCCGCCTGGCGCCGCTTGGCCTCGGTGGCGACCTTGTCCTCAATAAAGAAATCCTTGGGCGCCTTGATGTCCCGTTGGGCCACATCCCCGACCGCGTAGCTGCGCCGGGTGACCACCAGGTTCGGATAGAGCATCAGGGTGAAGATGGCCGTCACGACCACCAGTATCCCCCACCTGACCGCCGTGTTGGACTTGAAAAAGGAAATGACGGATTCTTTTTTTTTTCTGGATTTCATAAAGAATGCTCAGGCCTCGACCCGGGTGTTGCCGAGTTCCTCGTAGGCCCGTATGATATCCTGCACCAGCCGGTGGCGAACCACATCCTCCTTGGAAAAGAAGGCAAAGGCGATACCGGCGATTCCCCGGAGTATTTTTTTGGCCTCAACCAGACCGGAGGCCCGGTTGGCAGGCAAATCGATTTGGGTGATATCCCCGGTGATCACCGCCTTGGAGTTAAAGCCGATGCGGGTCAGAAACATTTTCATCTGCTCCGAGGTCGTGTTCTGGGCCTCGTCCAGAATGATGAAGGAATCGTTGAGCGTCCGGCCGCGCATGAAGGCCAGGGGGGCCACCTCGATGATCCCCTGCTGCATGAGGGCCCCGACCTTTTCAAACCGCATCATGTCGTGCAGCGCATCGTAGAGGGGCCGCAGATAGGGATCGACCTTGTCGGCCAGATCGCCGGGCAGAAACCCGAGGGCCTCCCCGGCCTCCACGGCCGGACGGGTCAAAATGATGCGGCTGACCAGATTCTTGGACAGCGCCGAAACCGCCATGGCCATAGCCAGGTAGGTTTTACCGGTTCCGGCCGGTCCGATCCCGAAAACGATATCGTAGCCGCGAATGGCGTCGATGTATTTTTTCTGGGACAGACTCTTGGGCGTGATGGCTCTTTTTTTGGCGGTGATGTAGACCGTGTCGAGGAAGATGTCCTTGAGCCGGGCGCGATCATTGCCGCTGAGGGCCCGCACGGCATAGTCGACGTCGTTGGGGTAGACCGGGTAGCCCTCCTCCAGAAGACCGTAGAGCTGGCTGAGGATGTTGTGGGCAAGCTCGGTTTCGATGGCGTCGCCTTCGATCAGCACCTCGCTTCCCCGGGCGGAAATCCGGACCCCCACGGCATCGGCAATCCGCAGCAGGTTGTGGTTGTGTTCCCCGAAAAGCCGCCGGGCCAGTTCATTGTCGTCCAACGTCAGTTTGGCCTGTTTGGGCTGCGCGTCTTTTTGCATAAGCTATGGGGTCTCCCGGCCGCGGGTCTGGTACCGATTGCCCCGCGAGGCCATAATTCATACCATAGCTTTTTTGGGGATTGCAAACGGCAAATCACCCTGGAAGCGGTCCCGAGGAAAAATGGCTTGACGGAATTTTTTCAATTTTGATAGTCTTGATGTTTAGTTCAACAGGTTTCGAACACTTCCAGGCAACGTGCGCCGCCTTTTTTTGCGCGTCTCCTGCACCTGATGAAGTCCACAGCGCCTCGGTTTCCGACGGCCAACTGAAAACGCACGCCGCGCCGCGCACGAAACTGCCGCCTGCGCCGTCAGCCCTGAGCCAACTAGGGGGAATATGAACCCGTTTGATGCCGTCGTTGTGGTTATTGTGGCATTCTGCCTGATCCGGGGCCTGTTCCGGGGGCTGATCAAGGAAGTGTCGTCCATCGTCGGGGTTTTGGCGGGCTTTTACGCCGCCTACACTTATTATGCCATCCTGGCCGACTTTCTGACCGAGTGGCTCGCCCACCGCGACTACACCAATCTGCTGAGTTTCCTGCTTATTTTCTGCGGCGTCTTTTTCATCATCAGCCTGCTGGGCGTGGTGATCAAATATCTTCTCAACGTTGCCTATCTGGGGTGGTTTGACCGCATGTGCGGCGCCGGCTTCGGCTTCAGCAAGGGCATCCTGATCACCGCCGTGCTGCTGATCGTCCTGACGACGTTTCTGCCCAAAGGCGCCCCGCTGATCAAAAATTCACGGCTCTCGCCCTATGTCGCCAGCCTGGCCGAAAACATGGCCCGAGTGGTTTCCCCGCAGATGAAAAAGCAGTTTCAAACCAAGATCGAGGAGATGAAAAAAGCATGGCGTCACCCCATCTAACCCCCCCGCCGGACCCGGCCTCCGAGGACCGTTTGGCGGCCATGGTTCGGCTGGTAGACACCCTCCGCGGTGAAAACGGCTGTCCCTGGGACCGCAAGCAGACCACCCAATCCCTCAGCGTATACCTGATCGAGGAGGTTTTCGAGCTGGTGGAAGCAATCGCATCGGGCAGTCGTGAAGCGATCTGCGAGGAACTCGGCGATGTTATCTTCCAAATGGTTTTTATGGCCCGCCTGCTGCAGGAAGAGGGTAAATTCGATCTCGGTGAAATCATCGATCTCAACACCGAAAAGATGGTTCGCCGCCACCCCCACGTTTTTGGCGACACCACCGTCGCCGACAGCGCCGAGGTCCAAAAACAGTGGCGCCGGATCAAGCAAAAAGAGACCCACCATACCCCCCGGACATCCATTCTGGACGGGGTCCCCAGCGGCCTGCCGGCACTGATGCGAGCCTACCGGGTATCGGAGCGCGCCGCCGGAAGCGGTTTTGACTGGGAGGACCTTGGCGGGGTAATGGAAAAAGTCGAGGAGGAGTGGGCGGAGTTCAAGACGGCCCTCGGAGAGGGGCAGGCAGCGCCGGAAACCCGTGAGGCGGTCGCCATGGAGTTTGGCGACCTGCTCTTTACGTTGGTCAACGTGGCCCGTTTTGCCAAGATCCACCCGGAAACCGCGCTGACGCAAGCAACCGAAAAGTTCGGCCGCCGTTTTCGCCAGATGGAGGCCCGGATCACCGCCGCCCACCGAAGCCTGGATGCGGTCGGCCGCACCGAACTGGACCGCTTGTGGCAGCAGGCAAAGACGGCCACCGCCGAAACTGCGGCGACGTCACCGGCCGCGGGCAGCGGGGAAGCCCCCACAACCCTTTAACCCTTTGTTGCGGGCCCAATTCTCATGATCGCGATTATCGATTACGATGCCGGCAACTTGGCCAGCGTCAAACGGGCGGTGACGCACATCGGATTCGACTGCCGGGTCACCAATGACCTCGGCCGGATCGCGGCGGCCGACCGGATTGTTTTTCCGGGTGTCGGCGCTGCCGGCGCGGCCATGCGGAGCCTGCGCAGGCTGGGGCTTGACCGGGCCCTGAAGGCGGCCTACGAGGCCGGCAAGCCGATCCTCGGGATCTGCCTGGGCACTCAAATCGTCCTTTCCCACAGCCGGGAGAACAATACCGCCTGCCTGGGTCTGCTTGCCGGTGAGGTGGAGGCCTTCGACCGCCATGCGCGGCTTGCCGACGGCGATCGGCTCAAAATCCCCCACATGGGCTGGAACCGCATCCGTCGTCTGAAGCCACATCCCATTCTGGCGGGCATCGGCCCGCAAGACGAATTTTACTTCGTCCACAGCTTCTACCCCAGTCCCGAGGATCCCGACCACCTTCTGGCGACGACCACCTACGGGGTCAGCTTTGCGTCCGTCATCGGCAGCGGCAACCTGGTAGCCACCCAGTTCCATTTAGAAAAAAGCGGCCGCCCGGGGTTGACCATGCTGAAAAACTTCTGCACCTGGTCGCCTTCCTGAAAATGACATCGGGGGTGGTAGGCAGCGACCAAAAGGCCAACGGGTTCCGGTTTTTACCGGCGGGGCGCTCACCGCAGCCGCGAGACGTGCCGCACCGCCGCCGCCGGGTCGAAAAACGCTTCAAACCGCCCGGTTTTTAATGTCCGCGCTTCGCCACCCAAAACAAACGAGCTGAGATATGCTGAGCAAACGCATCATTCCCTGTCTGGACGTCCGGGAGGGCCGCACGACCAAGGGCATCAAGTTCCAAAACAACATCGACATCGGGGACCCGGTGGCGATGGCACGGCACTACTACGAGGCCGGCGCCGACGAGATCGTCTTTTACGACATCACCGCCTCCCACGAAAAACGGGACATCATGATCGAGGTGGTCCGGCGGGTGGCGGAAACCATCTTTATTCCCTTTTCGGTGGGCGGCGGCATCCGGGGCGTTGAGGACATGCGCGCGGTCCTGCTGGCGGGCGCGGAGAAGGTGAGCGTCAACTCGGCGGCCGTCAGGAACCCGGAAATCATTGCTCAGGGGGCGGAAGCCTTCGGCAGCCAGTGTGTGGTGCTGGGGATGGACGTCAAATACGTTGGAAAAAAGGACGGCATTGATTCAGGCTACGAAATTGTCATCAACGGCGGCCGAACCTATATGGGCATCGACGCCCTGGCCTGGGCCCTGGAGGCCCAGGCACTGGGTGCCGGGGAGATCTGTGTGAACTCCATCGACGCGGACGGCACCCGGGAAGGCTATGAATTGAACCTCACGCGGCTGATTTCCGAGAATGTGACCATTCCGGTGATCGCCTCCGGAGGGGCCGGAACACCGGCGCATATCGCCGAGGTCCTGACCCGCGGCAAGGCCGACGCCGCCCTGATCGCCTCCATGGTCCACTACGGCACCTACACCATTGCCGGCATCAAGTCACACCTGAACGCGGGCGGCATCAAGGTGCGCAGCAGCTGGTAGGCAGTGGCCCCAGGGCCGCAGTCAGTTCCATTAACCGGCAGGCATGCATTGCCGCGCCCCCGCCTCAAACATAATCCCCGCGCCGAAAGCGAATCACCTCCACGTTGGCGGCGACCGCCGAACGGGTTGCAAGCGTCTGCAGGGCCACGTCCGGCTGCGGGCCTGAATTGGCCGCGGCCATCAGCCGCTCGGCCTGGGAGTGGATTTCAACCACCAAGGGCGCGATCTGCCGCAGACTTTTGGCAGGGTCGGCAAGTTGCCGGGCGTACGCGTCCAACAGATCGATCAGCCGACCGGTGCCCGCGACGAGCGCGCCCCCGTCGTTTGCGACGGTCGGCATCACCGCCGACTGGATCTCTCCCAGGACGCCTGCCCCTGGGGGCGCTGAGGGCAAGCTCGAAGGGGCCTCCAGGGTTTTTTGGAGCGTTTCATGAAAGCCGGCGTCTTCTGTTTTTTGAATCTCACGCGGTTGCGGCGGCGGCAGGTTGGGCTGGAGCGGTGAAATTGGGGTCATGGATGAACCTCCAGAAAGTTTTCCATGAGCATAAGCAAAAAAAAGGCCGGTTTTCGACAACCGGCTTTTTTTGATTTTAACTTTATATTTTTAAAGTGTTACAAAATATCCCGACTAAGAACTTCACCTCAGGACGGGTTCAAGGGGAAAAATTTGCCTACCCCCGGCAAATATCGTCAGCCGCACCCTGCCACCATTTTTTCGGCGACCCGCTGCGGGCTGAAATCATAGCGCCCCGCATTGAGGGCGTCGCGCAAGGGCTCGACGGCCTCGACCCGGATTTCCGGCGCCGAGAGCACTGCCGAGCGGGCAACCTGGGCCAACCGACTGGTTGTCGATAGCCGCACCACCGGGGTTACCGGGGAAATGGGGTTTGCACCACCGAGCGGCGAACCGCCGATATCAGGCGATCTGACCGGTTTGCGGGCAAAAGCTGTCATCTGGAGGACCTCGCCACCGCCTGCCGAATTGGAAACTGCTTTCATTCAAGACCTCCGGAGCTTGGCGTCGTTTTCTTGCCAACCGCTTCCCGCGCCAACTCTTCCAGGCGCTGACTGAGGAATCGGGAGTCCTCGACGGGCAAATCAAGGGATTTCTTCTCGTTGCTGGCATCGATCACATTGAAGACGAAACGGGCCGGTTCTTTGCGAAACGGCGTCCGTTCCAGATTGCCCGCGGGCGGCTTTCCCCCCTCCCCCGGAAGAAGGTCGGCCTCCATGCAACCAAAGCGCGCGATCCTCTCAACGATATCCGCGGCAACCTTGTCGATGACGGCCTGCCGCTTGCCTTCATCCGAGATATTGATCTTTGCGACAAGCGATTTTCCGCCGCCCGCGCTCCCCCCACGCCCATCCATGGGCTGGCTCAATTGACGGGTGAAGACCTTCAGCACATTGTGAATTTGGTACGAGGGAACATACATCGGTCTTCATCCTTGGCGCCGCCGCAGCGCACCCCGGTCGGGTTTAGGCTGCCTCCGGCGGCGGGGCGGTGCCGCATCCGGGTGCGCTGGGCCGCCGAAGAGGCGCGCACCGCAACTTGAATTTACACCACCCTCTCAAATTTTGACTTTTTGCGGGTCCGTCATCCTTAAAGGCTACTATCGGTAGCGCGACGGTCGGGCTTAACCTTCAAACCGTTATAAGTATTTCAATTATATATAATTTAGTGGTAAGCCCGCCTTATTTTTTTGCTGCACGCGTCCACGCCCCCCCGAGACACCGGAAACACTTCAGTCGTCAAAATCACCGGCTTCACCCTTGTTGGTTTCCAGGCTCGCCGCACGTGCCGCAATCCGCTCCGCAGTCCAGTCGGCGGGGTTTTCCTGCTGCTGCGCCTTGGGGCCGGGGTCATGTGAGCCGGCCGAGAGGATGGCGTCGATGGCCATCGGGGCGGTGTCGGCGGCATTCAACACATTGACCAGCATGTTGTGGACGAACGCCTCGACCCGTTGGGCCATGCGCTCCCGGATCGCCTTGGGCTGCCCGAGCAGCTTGTTTTCAAATGGGAGGTTCAATTTTTTGTAGTTCCCCCCTTTGAGCCCGTTGGCCTCCGCATAGGCCACCATTTCGGCCCACTTGGCTTCGGAAACGCCCTCGCCGGCAATCTTGACGAACATGCCGCTGTCGTCCTGACGGGCATTGCCATAGTCGTTGACTTCCACCCCCCAGGAGACCATCTGCAGCGCGGTCGCCACATTGGCCTTGGTGGTGCGGGTGCGGGTTGCGATTTCCCGCAGACGCTCGGAGCTGTTTCCGGAGGTGCCGTGCTGGGCGCCGCTGACCCCGTAGGGCAACAAGGCCTCGTGAATCCGGGCGGTCAGGTCCACCTGAATCCCCTGGCCGGTGGCTTCCAGTCCGTGGGTGGTACCGTTGTTGAGGGCGATCCAGTCCGGAAAAATCTTGTGGGCGTTTAGCCCCTGGATCAGAAAAAGGGCCTCATCCACGGTCGAAAGCCCGCTTTTGCCCTTGATTTCCCCCACCTCGGTTTCCAGACCGGCCCACTCGGGAACCGCCGGAATCAGGGCCAGGCTGGCCAGCAGGTTCTGATCGTCGGGAAGATGCGATGCGTCGATGGCAATGGAGGTGATGCCGGCATCGAAAATCGACGGGATCTCGATTTTGGCAACGTCGACGTCCGCTTTCTTTTTAATGCCGTAATGGTCCGCGTGAATCGCCACCGGCACCGTGATTCCCATTTGATTGCAAAGGGCGTCCACCTGGCGGGCGATGTTCCAGTAATTGACCGCGCAGTAGGCATTTGCGCCGCCTTCGGAGCGTGCGATTTCGATGATGATGGCGGCATTGGCGCGCTGAGCGGCCTGCAGGGCCCCATGGATCACGAAGTGGCTGCGCCCGTTGGCGGCCATGGCGATCGCCTGGCCCTTGGCCAGCATGGTCCGGTCGATGATTTTCCCGCTGACAATCAATGCTCTGGAATTGGGAAACAGACGTTGAATATTGGGCGGCCGACCGATTTTGAGGGCCTTATCGAAATCTGACATAAACGCGTCCTCCGTGTCTTGGGAAATTGGTTGGGCGTTCGAGGTCGACGCCAAGTCGGCTGTCCGGCTGCGCTGCACGCCTCTTCCGGGCACCCGCCGTCCAACCGCTCGCAACGCCCCCTTATTCAGGCATAAACGTCGATCAAACGGCCGGTGCAGGCGTTTGCCGCGCTGAGCATCTCACGGCGAGCCGTGTAGACGTCGGCCGGGCCACTTACGGCCGCGGCGCCCCCTGCAAGCGGCCGAAGGCGGACCACAGCCGGGCGCGGGTCCGTCTTGCGCCCCGCCAGGGCAAGAGATTCGGGGCGACAGCGGACGGGGAGGGTTTCAGGCGGCATGTACACCACCGGAGCGAATTGGGTCTTTGGAAAAGAGGCTGCCATAAGGGTCCCCTGAAAAGCGCGATCGGCCGGCATGGGCCCGCGGCCGGGCTCAGGCGTAATCGTAAAGATGATATTCGGCCGCTTTTCCCGTCAGTGCATCGATTTTCTTTTGGATCGCGAGGCGCTCGGGATTTCCGAACCAGTTCTGCCAGTCCTGAAGGGAAAGCCACGTGCTGATAACCAGATATTCGCCCGGGTTTTCAATGCTGCGCAAGGTTTCACCGGAAATGTAACCGGGCTGGTTGGTTGCCATCGTTCGCATTTTTTTGACAAGCGGCAACAGCTCTCGGATTTTATCCGCCGCCAAGTCTCGCTTTATCAATATCTTGATCGCCATCGGACCCCCTTTCGCGTGCCATGTTCTGCACTTCCGGCGCCTCCCGCCGAAGATAAAGGTAACCTATGGGACAGAAACCCGGTGATCCCAATTTTCTATCGTCAACTATAGGAAAGAGGCGACCCGGGTGTCAAGCGAAAAGCCGCGGCCGCAGCCTCCCACCGGGGGTGGAGGGCCAAGTGCCGGACAAATTTGCTTTGTCAAATCGACTGTCATTAAGGTATAAGGCGCTCAATCGAGGTGGGGCGGGCCTTGCCGATCGCCCGCCCCGCCCGCTGCCCTTGCGGGATAATGGGCGCCGTATCACGATTGACGGACCACTGAGTCCAATACTAGTAGGTTGGGGAGGTGACGCCCATGGCACGGTTACGGTTTCTGGCCCTCTTGAGCGTTCTGTTGCTGCTGGCCGCCTGTGCGCCCAAGCCGACCCTGGCCCCGGGAGTGATGGCGGAAGCCCCCGACCAGTCCCTTATGGAAGCGGCCCGCCAAAGCCAGGCCGCCGGCGAGGAGATGCGGGCGCTGGCGGATTTTGATGCACTGGTCGCCCGTTATCCTGACAGCCGCCTGGTACCCGAGGCGCTCTTGCAGGCCGGGGAGATCCGTTCGCGCCTGGGCGATATGCGCCGCGCCCGGGAGGCCTTCAACCGGGTGATGACCGAATTTCCCGCAAGCCCCCGGGCAGAGGCAGCGGCTGTGGCTTTTCTGGAAACCTTTTACAGGGAAGGTCAATACGAACGGGTAATCCAGGGGGCGCCGGACCTCTTTAAACGCCTGAGATCATCCGAAAGCCTGTTCAATGCCTACCTGCTGACCGGCGATGCCTTTCAATCCCTCGATGTCCCGGCCGAGGCGCTGCGCTACTACGGCCAGGCCCTGGACCTGATGCCGGACCGGGAGGAGCCGGTTGCCGAACGGTTGCGGATGGCCGTGCCCAAACTCGACCCGGCGGCGGTCGGCGAACTGCTGGAGAAGGCCACCAACCCTGTCCTGGCCGGCTACCTGCTCTACCAGCTGGGGCTCCACCAGGTGGAGGCGGGGCAATACGAGGCGGCCGAACAAACCTTTGCCGATTTTGAGGCCCGCTTCCCGGCGCATGCATCCGCCCCCCAGGCGGCGGCCCTCCGGCAGGCCCTGGAGCAGCGCGTGGCGCTTGGAGTGAGCGTGGGCGGCCTGCTGCCGATGAGCGGTGTTTACAGCGACTACGGGGCCCGGGCCCTGAAAGGCATCCAATTGGCCTTGAGCCGCTACGCGGCGCGCCATCCGGACGCACAGATTCGACTGATCGTCAAGGATACGGCCTCGGACCCCGAGACGGCAATTCGACGGGTCCAGGAACTGGCCCAGGAAAACGCCACCGCCATCGTCGGGTCGCTCATCACGGCCGCCGAGGCCGCCGAAGAAGCCCAACAGCTGGGCATTCCAATCATTACCCTGACCCAGAAACAGAATATTGTGGATATCGGGGACTGTGTTTTCCGCAATTTCCTCACGCCTCGGATGCAAGCCCAGGCGCTGGCGGCCTACGCCACCCAGGAGTTGGGGGCCAGGCGGTTTGCGATTCTCTACCCGGATGAAACCTACGGCAGAACGTTTATGGCCGCCTTTTGGGATGAAGTCCTGGCCCACGGCGGGGAGATCACCGCGCTGGAAACCTACCCGCCGGATATGACCGATTTTGCCGACCCCATAAAAAAGCTGACCGGCCGTTTCTACGACTTCCCTTCCAGCTTGCGCACCCAATCACTGAAAACAGGCGCCCCGGATGAGGGCGGCAAAGAGGCGCCGCCGGCCATCGTCGACTTCGATGCCGTCTTTATCCCCGACAGTGCCGCCACGGCCGGACTGATCGTCCCCCAACTGGCCTACCATGACATCCAGGATGTCCACCTGCTGGGGACCAATCTGTGGCACTCCCCGCACCTGATCGAAATTGCCTCGCGCTACGTCCAGGGTGCGGTCCTGAGCGACGGTTTTTTCGTGGAGAGTTCGGCCCCCGAGGTCTCCGAATTCGTGGCCGACTTCCAGGCGACCTTCGGGAGCCTGCCGGGCTTCATCGAGGCCATCGCCTATGATTCGGCCATGCTGATCTTCCAGACTGCCGATGCTCCCGGCATCCTCTTGCAGGGCAACCTGAAAGAGCGGCTGCTGGCCATGGAGGGCTTTCCCGGCGTGACCGGTCTGACGGCCTTCGAGGCCAACGGCGAGGCGCGCAAAACGGCCTTCCTGCTCACCATCCGCGGGTACCGCTTTGAAGTGATCCGACGTCCTTGAAAACAGCGGCGGATCGTCGCAAAGTCCGGTGGTGTGCTGTCAGAGAAGGTCGTAGGCGCTTAAAAAGGCCCTCAAATCCGCCTCCCACCCGGGATCGTGCGAAACCCCCGGAACCGCGACGGCATCACTGGCGATGATGCCCACCCGTTGAAGGATGGTTTTGATCTGAACCGCGGGCGCGCTGCGGCACAGTTCCCCGAGGGTTCGCAACATGATGCCGGATTCGAGCAGGCCCGCAGGGTGGGGGAGAAAGCGCCGCCCCTCTTCCAGCCAGTCGAGAGAGGAGCGCGTGACGGCCTTCCAGATGCGCGGCAGCAGGTTGCTGCCGCCGGCCACGACCCCGCCGGAAGCCGGGTTTTGGAGGAAGGCGCGCTCATCGCCGTCGTAGAACGTGAACGCGTCGCGGTTCCGCACCGCCAGGTGGTAGTTGAGGGCCCGTTTGAGGTCCCCCACAAAGATCAGGCCCGTCATCGCCGGACTGGCGGCGACTTTCTTGAGCACGCTGGTCCGAATGTTTTTGAGGCGCCCCGGCCCCTTCAAATGCTGAACCGATGACGGGTGATTGGCGATAATGAAGGGAAAGCGCGTGTCAGCGGCCAGGTCGCGATAGAACTGCGGCAACCCACGGTTGCTGTGATAGACCAGCGGGTAGTCCACCCAGCAGACCCCGCGCGGATCGCCGCTTCCGGCCAGCAGCGCTTCGGCTTCGCGCATAAACCGCCGGGTATCGGCCGGATGCCGGCCGGTAACCGTCACCAGCAGCGGTTTCCGACCCTGGTTGGCATCGTGCACCGCGGCCAGCAGCGTTAGCCGAACGGTTTCGGACAGCCTCCCCCCCTCCCCCCAGATCAGATCCCCCACCAGCAGGGCGTCCGCGAAGCGGTGCACATGGCCGAGCAGCCGCTCGAGAGACGGCAGATCCAATTCGCCGCCCGCCGTCAGCGGGGTGACCAGCGGGCAAATCAGCCCCCGGGGGGCCTGGGAACCTTCAGCGTCCATTGAATTTAAACTCACCTTTGCCCAGAATGTCGTGCAGATGCAGCACGCCCCTGACCTTGCCGATGGGGTTGGTGATCGGCAGCACCGTGATCTGAAAATGTTCCATGAGGTTGAGGGCGTCGAAGGCCGGCGTCTCGGGGCTGACGACGCGGGGCTGGGGGGTCATGACGGCCTCCACCTTTTCCCGGAGGATATCCGTGTTGCGCGAAAGCCAGCGCCGGATGTCGCCGTCGGTGACGATCCCGGCAAGAAAACCATCCGGCTGCACCACCAGGGTGGCCCCCAGCCCGCAGCGGTCGATTTCCTTGAGAGCCGCCGTCATGGGGGTGCCCGGGGCCACCTGCGGAACGACGCCGCCGGTCAGCATGAAGTCCGCAACGCAGCGGGAAAGCCGGTGCCCCAGAGACCCGCCGGGATGGAATCTTCTGAAATCCGAGGTTTTGAAGTTCTTGCGGTTGATGAGCACCACCGCCAGCGCATCCCCCATGGCCAGCAGGGCGGTGGTGCTGGCGGTGGGGGCCAACCCCAATGGGCAGGCCTCACGCGCCACCCCGACGTCGATCACGATGTCGCTCGCCTTGGCCAGGGTGGAGCCGGTCTTGCCCGTCAGGGCGATCACGGTGCATCCGATGTCACGGATGATCGGCACCAACATGTTGAGTTCTTCGGTTTCGCCGCTGTTGGACAGTGCCAGGAACACATCGTCGCGGCAGACGATCCCGAGATCGCCGTGCATGGCCTCCACCGGATGCAGAAACAAAGAGCGGGTGCCGGTGCTATTAAGGGTCGCCACGATCTTGCGCCCCACCAGCCCGGACTTGCCGATGCCGGCAATGACAACCCGACCGCTGGCGCTGCAAATGGCCGCCACCATCCGGGCGAAACTCTCGTCGATCCTTTCGGCCAACCTGAGAAGCCCTTCGGCCTCGATTCGGATGACATCAGCCGCTTGTTGGGTAACCATGAATGAAAATTCCTCGCCGCAAGAATTGACGGAACCGGCAAAAAGCGGTCAGTTGCCAAACGGCAGGCCCTTCAGGATCCCCTTGGCTTTCTTTTCCAAAGATTTCAGATCGTCTTTTTTAAACTCGCCCTTCTCGATCTTTTGCTGGACATCCTTGAGTTCCTCTCCGAATTGCTGCTGCACCAGGCCCTTGAGATCCGGCTGGAAGGACGGCTTGGCAAAAGTGCCCGATACCAGCACCGGCACCGTGACCCCCGCCCGCTCGGCCGCGTCACCCTGTCCCTTGAAGGTCGCCACAAATTTAGGGTCGATCCGAAAGTCGAGGGTTTCACGCACCAAATCCGCCTGGCCGGCCGCCAGCACCCGCAGCGCCGGTGACTGAAGGGTGGTTTCGGCAGTTTTAAAAACCCCCTTGTCAAGGGTGAAGGGCACCTTCAGCTCGCTAAAATCGGTCTGCGGGCGGGTTGTCCCGGCCGCTGCCAGACCGAAGGCGGTTTTGGCGTTGTGCAGCATGCCGGCCAGATCGAGGCCCGTGACGACCCCGTCGCTGAAAACCAGACTGCCCTTGCCGTTGAGGCTCGACGTGATGGCCTTGGCACCCATGCCGGCCATCCGCAGTTGCAGCTCCGCCCGGGTGGTGCCCGTAAGGACCTCCGTGTCTTTCATATCCCTGAGGAGGGGGCCGACCTGCACATCCTTCATCTGGAGCGCGAGATCGGTGCGCGGGGTTTTGGTCTGGAGGTTCAGCGTGCCGGTGGCTGCCAAGTCTCCCTGGTAGAGCTTGAGGGTCAAGGGGTTCAGCCGGAAAACACCGTTGCGGCCGGTGACCCGAAGATTCAGGTCCTGGCTCCTGAGCTTGGCGGCCTTGAGGTTTCCGATGGTGGCGCTTGCGTCCAGCACCAGGCGCCGCAGAGGGTCGAAGTCGGGCGGGGCCTTAGCCGCCTCCGTTGCGCCGCCGGGCTGCCCGGCGGCGGATTGTGTTTGGGCTTCTGCCGGCGGCAGATAGCGGTCCAGGTCGATTTTGTCGAGTTCCAGGCTGAAGTCTAGCTTCGGCTTGTCGAATTCCGCTGCGTCAAACTCGAAAGCCAGCACGGCGTCATCGAGTTCCAGCCGCCCGTTGCGGCCGCTCACCCGCCGGTTGTCGCCCTGCAGGTCGAGCTTCAGGCCCACTTTCTGAAGCGCGCCGGGATCCGCCGTTTGAACTGGAAAGGGCAGTTCCAACAACGCGAACAGTTTGCGGGCGCTGAAGGGGGCCAAGACCACGGCCACATCGAAGTGCAGCGCATCGACCGGGTCCACCACGCGCCCCTTGACCGTCAGGTCGAGCGTTTTCAGGGCCGTGACGGCCAGGTCGATCGGGACCGCCCCCTTGCCGGGGATTGGACCCACCGGTCCCACCCGCCCCTCCAGCGAGACGGGTTTGGCATCCAGCAGAGCGGAAAGAACCACCCCGATGGGGGTGTCCAGGGAAACATCCGAGAGCCTGAGGTTGAAATCCGTGAGTTCCCGGCGCTCGGGCTGGGTGCGGTCGATCCACACGACGCTGCCCTCGGAGACGGCAAATTCCCCCACCATCAGGGACTTGATCGGCAGCGGGTTGGGTGCGGCCCCTTGAGTTTCCGTGGGTTTGACGGACAGGGCGCCCTTGTCCGCCGCCCCGATGCCCTCCCAGTTGCCCCTGCCGTCTTTCAGGCGCTCTAAAACCACCCGGGGCCCCTTGAGCACAAAGCGCTGGATCTGAACGTCTCTGAAAACCAGAGGCAGGAGTTTGACCCGCACGTCAAAACTCTCGACGGTCAACAGATCCTTTTCGGCAAACCCCGGCGGGTTGCCCAGGCGCAGATCGGACAGGGAAAGGCCGGCCCACGGGAAAAGCGACAGTTTGAGATCCCCGCCGAGCGCGAACGGCCGCCCCGTGGCGGCGCTCACGCGCTCCTCGATCATCGGTTTGTAGGTCTGGAGATCCACGAAGAGGGGAATCACCAACAGGGCCGCGACCAGGATCACGACCACGCCGCCGCCCACAATCGCGACCCATTTGAGCGCACTTTTCATAAACCGTCTCCTTTCACCGATCCATCGGGTTGCCCCGTCCCCTGGCCATCAGCACCGCGCGCAGAAGGCGAAAAGGCGCGAAGATTCTTCCGGCTCACGGAACGGCCGTTTTGGGTTGGACGGCGCTAGCGGGAAGATCAAGGCCCATGGGAAAAGGGGCCAGAAGCCAGGGTCCCGAGGACTGGACAATTTTTGATTACACCAACCGGAAGGCTGAAAGCAACCTACCCGATCAAAAAAGCGCGCCGTTGAGAAAACCGGGCCTAAATGAGACCAACGGCTTCACCCGCCCACCCGCGGGGCTTTTTTTCGCAGCGGCGGCGGAATGGGAAAAGGCCGCCTTTGGCCGAAACCCCTTGCCACCCGGGCGATCAGGCGATTTTGGCCCACGCCGCCGCTCGCCCGAAAAACCGGGGCTCGCCAGCGCGCGGGGGGTGGGACCGTTTTCTTGGGCGGCCGGTTCTTTGCGCCAGTTTTCCGGCAGCCGCCCGGCCCCGTTTTTTTCTGTTGACAAAAAAATCCCCGATCTTTAGAATAAGTCCAAAATTTAAACACCGAACCAAACACATGAACGGGGCCGGAAACACCAGTTTCCAGGCCCTTTCTATGTTCGGTATACTCCAAGGAGGTAGTTCCAATGATTTGTGTTACCATTCGCAAGGGTCAGGACTGCGCATTCATGACAGCCAAGGGATGCTCTTACAACGGCGGCAGCTGCCACCCGATCGTCGAGCAGTGCGACGGCTGCAGCCGATCCCAACAGTTTGAAACCGGCTGGTACTGCATCGCATGTCCCGAGCCCGCGAAAAAATGGAAAAACGGCAACTGCAATCTGGCAACCCACCTGGTCAAAGAGGCCAAGGCCAGCAGCCAGAAGATCAACCCGTTGAAAGCCTCAAAACGCGGCGGCAAGTAACCCGGCTTTTCTGCACTCAGCCCCCCGCTTTCCCCGGAAAGCGGGGGTTTCCCCGGAAAGGCTTTCCCCACCAGGCGGCCCGCTCCCCCACCCCGACGCAGGGGCGCTTTTCACTTGACTTTTTTGCCTCCCTGACAGTAAGAGGCACCCATTTAAAATGTTTCAAACCGGGCATTTGACCTCACCCGCAAAAGTCCGAGACCGCCCCTTACCACCCGCAGCCCCCAGCAACCGAGGATCCAACTTAAAATGCATCCCCTGGCAACCGAACTCAATCAGGTCATCCGCAGCGGCAACCCCCATATCCTGGAAATGCTCTCCGATCTGGGCCGCAACCTTTTTTTCCCCAAAGGAATTCTCAGCCAAGGCGCAGAGGCCAAACAAAAAGCCAAACACATCAACGCCACCATCGGGATCGCCCTCGAAAACGGCCGAACCATGCAGCTCGACTCGATGGTGAAACTGCTCGGGGAGATCACCGCCGCCGAGGCCCTGACCTACGCTCCTTCTTTCGGGCTGCCGGCCCTGCGGGAAGCCTGGCAGGCGGGGCTTTTTGAAAAAAACAGCTCCCTTGCCGGTAAAACCTTCAGCCTGCCGGTGGTCACCAGCGGCATCACCCACGCGGTCAGCACTTTTGCCGAACTGTGGTTGGATCCCGAAGACACCGTGGTGCTGCCGGACCTGTACTGGGGCAACTACAACCTGATCCTGGCCCTGCGCAGGGGCGCCCGGCTGGTCCACTTCCCGTTTTTCACCCCGGAGGGCGGATTCAATCACACGGCCTTTGAAAATCGCGTCGCGCAGACAGCGGCTGAAAAAGGCAAGGTCTGTGTTATCCTCAATTTTCCCAACAACCCCACCGGCTATACCGTCACTGCCCGGGAAGCCGACCGGATCACCGCCTTTTTGACCGCCACGGCCGAGAAGGGCGCCAACGTGGTGGCCGCTTTTGACGACGCCTATTTCGGGCTTTTTTACGGGGATGAGCCGATCCGGGAGTCTCTCTTCGCCCGCTTGTGCAGCGCCCACCCCCGGCTGATGGCCGTGAAGCTGGATGGCGCCACCAAGGAAAACTTCGCCTGGGGCCTGCGGGTCGGGTTTATCACCTATGGCACCTGTATCAGCGGCGACTGCCGCCCGGTCTTCGAAGCCCTGGAAAAGAAGACCGCCGGATGCATCCGCGGCTGCATTTCTAACGCCTCGCACCTCAGCCAGACCGTCCTCCTGCGATCACTGCAGGCCCCCGAGTACCCGGCCGAAAAGCAGGCCAAAACCCGCATTCTGCAACAGCGTGCGCAGCGGGTCAAAGCGGTTCTGGCAGACCCCAAGTACCGGGCGGCCTGGACCCCCTACCCGTTCAACTCGGGTTATTTCATGTGTCTGCGCCTGAAAACGGTGGACGCCGAGGCCCTGCGCTGTCATCTGCTGGATCGCCACGGGGTCGGTTTGATTGCCGTGGATGCCTGCAACCTGCGGGTGGCCTTCTCCTGCCTGGAGGAAGGGGACGTGGCGGAACTGTTTGACACGGTTCTGAAGGCCGTAAAGGAGATCGAACACCCAACCGGATAGCCTTTTGCTGTTATGGCCGCTCCCACCCCCCTCAGACACAGAGTCAAGACGCTGATCGGCAAGGACCGCTCCCACGCCATCAAGCACGCCGGGCGCTGGACATTTTATTTTGTACTGATCGGTTTGATAGCTGGTGCGGGCGCGATCGCCTTCCACTTTCTGTGCCAGCTCGGGGTTCACTTTTTTCTGGACTGGATGGCCGGTCACCGGCCACCGGCGCCGGCCGGTGAACACCTCCTGCTGCCGCCGACCACAACCCCCTTCAACCGTTGGATACTCCTGGTGCTGCCGGCTTTCGGCGGCATTATCAGTGGGTGGCTGGTGTTTACCTTCGCCCCGGAAGCCGAGGGGCACGGAACCGACGCGGCCATCAACGCCTACCATCACCAGGGCGGCTTTATCCGCGGCCGGGTGCCGTTCGTCAAGACCATCGCCTCGGCCATCACCCTGACCACCGGCGGCTCCGGCGGCCGGGAGGGCCCCATCGCCCAGATCGGGGGCGGCTTCGGCTCCTATCTGGCCACAAGGCTCCATTTCTCGGACCGTGAACGCCGCATCATGATGGCCGCCGGGGTGGGCGCCGGGGTGGGCAGCATCTTCCGGGCACCCCTGGCGGGGGCCCTTTTTGCCGCCGAGGTGCTTTACCGCGACCCGGAATTCGAATCCGAGGTCATCATCCCGGCGGGCATCTCGTCGGTGGTGGCCTATTGCCTGTTCTGTCTGGTGTATGGCTGGGGTTCGCTGTTCGAGTCTCCACCTTTCAAATTTCAGAACCCTCTGGAGCTGGGCCCCTACCTGGTGCTCGCCCTGGTGCTGGTGGCCACCGGCTGGCTTTACGTCAAGGCCTTCTATGGCACCATCGACGTGTTCCAGCGAATCACCATCCCCAACCATATCAAGCCGGCCATCGGCGGCTTGTTGACCGGCATCGTCGGCTTTTTCCTGCCTCACACCCTGGCCTTCGGCTACGGATTCGCCCAGCAGGCCCTCAACAACGAACTGACCGTGCCGTTTTTGCTGTCGCTGGCCCTGGGGAAAATCTTGACCACCTCCTTTTCCATCGGCTCCGGCGGCAGCGGGGGGGTTTTCGGCCCATCGATCGTGATTGGCGGGGCCATGGGAGGCGCAGTCGGCAAAATTTTTCACGACCTCCTGCCGGGGGTGGTGACCCAACCCGGCGCCTTCGTGGTGGTGGGCATGGCCGGCTTCTTTACCGCTGTTTCCAACACCCCCATTTCCACGATTATCTTTGTCAGCGAAATGACCAACTCCTACCACCTGCTGCTGCCCAGCCTGTTGGTCTGCTCGGTGGCCTACCTGGCCTCCCGGGGCTGGACGATTTTCAAGCGCCAGGTGAAAAACAAACTGGCCTCACCGGTCCACGCCGGTGATTTTTTCGTCGACATCCTCCAGTCCTTCCGGGTACAAGACCTGATGAATCTTGTTCAAAAAGTCAGCCTGATCCCCCAGCACATGACCTTCCTTGATTTCAAGAAGCTCTTTTCGGCCACCAAACAGCATTATTTTCCGGTTATGGACCAGCACGGCCGCCTGATCAGCATCTTCTCCAGCACCGATATCCGCGGCGTTCTGTTCTCACCCGAGATCGAACACCTGGTGGTCATGGGGGATATCGGCACCTCGGAGATCATCACCACCACCCCTTCCGACGACCTCAACTCGGTCCTCCAGAAATTCACCATGCGCAATATCGACAGCCTGCCGGTGGTCAGCGACGAGGACCACGGCATTCTGCTCGGCATGCTTAACCGCCGGGAGGTGATCGCCTTCTACAATGAGCGCATCCAGCAGATGAAAAACAGGGCCCGTGCGGCCTGATCGCCCCCGCCGCCCGTCACCGGTTTCGCGACCCGTTTCTGGCGCAAAAATTCAAACCGCGCCGGTGAGGTCATCAGTAGTGAACCGCCACCAGGAACAGCCCGCAGGCCGGTGCGGTGGCCGCCGCCCGGGACCGGTCGCGGGAGCGCAGGATAGCCCGCATGGCCTCCGGCGACCGTTTGCCCAGCCCGACCGTCACCAGGGTGCCGGTGAGGTTGCGGACCATGAAACGCAAAAAGCCGTTGGCCTCGAAGGTGATCTCAATAAGGTCCTCGGCCCCGGCGCGCACCTCGACCCGCCGAAGATCTCGGATTGTGTGTGATCTCGGGCTGCCGGCGCCCTCGAAGGCCTTGAAGTCGTGACGACCGACGAGAAACCCCGCCGCCCGCTGCAGCGCCGCCAGGTCCAGCGTCGACCGGATGTGCCAGGCGTATTGGCGGCCGATGGCCGCCGGCAGCGGGCGATTTAAAATCCGGTAACAATACGTCTTGCCCCTGGCATCGTATCGGGCGTGGAAATCCATGGCCGCCGGTTGGCAGCCGCGGACGACGACATCGACGGGCAGCAGGCGGTTCAGACCTTTTAAAAAATCCGGCGCCGTCAAACGGGTGTCGCACCGGAAATTGGCCACCTGCCCCAGGGCATGCACCCCGGCATCGGTACGGCCGGAACCATTGAGGGTAACCGCTTGTCGGGTCATAAGCGCCAGGGCGGCCTCGATCTCGGCCTGAACGCTGCGGGCGTCCTTCTGCCGCTGCCAGCCGTGAAAACCGGTTCCGTCGTACTCGACCAGCAGTTTAAAATTTTTTACCATCGGCCCTGCGCTCCGCTATAGCCTATTTGGCGGCGGGGTGGCGGGTGTCGGGTCAGGCGCCCGGGTCGATTTCGTTGAGCTGGGACCGGAGCAGGTACCAGCTGCCTTCGGGGTCGGTCAGTGCCAGCAGACGACGGCCCTCGCCGCCCGGGTCGGCGAAATCCAGGATCAGCACCACGCCCATTGGGGTGTGAAAGGTCATTTCACGGCACTCACCCAACCCCTCCTGGGGGGTGGTTTCCGCCGCCAGGTTGAAGACATCGTTGAAAGCGGCGGCCAGGCGTTCGAGTTCAACCCCCTGATCGGCGATCTCGGCGAGTAGGATCGAACCGGCGGCATTGAGCACCGCCAGGGCCCGAAAGCCCTTGATGCCGCGGATAGCGGGAAGATGCCGCTTGACCCCTGCCACCAGATTCGCCGGTGCGGGCACCGCAGGCAAGGGGTGGGCTGGCGCCGCAGCGGCGCCGCAATCGTCCAGCAGGTTGGAGACCTCGTCAAAAATCTCCCGCTCTTCCGCCGGCGTTCCGGTTGCCGGCAGGGTCGGGGGCTGGCGCGACCAGGTCGCCCCGGCCATGTCCATCAGGTCGGTTTTGACGCGCCGCGCCGTGCTGCGACGCTTGGGCAGATCGGCAAACCGGATTTCGATGCGGTTCCAGCCGGCCATCTCAAGGGCGGCCTGTTCACCGCTGAGCTCCGCGAAGTGGGCATCGATCAGGACCCCCGCGTTGAAGTAGAGAAACCCCTTGCCCTTGCCGGCGGATTTAACCTCCATGCGGCAGGTTTTCTTTTCAACCTCCACAAGCGGCAAGAAGGAACTCATCGCCATGCCCTTCTTGATGGCGATCCCTTCATCCTTGATGTTTAAACCGATAAAGATGGCGGATGCCAGGGCCCCCAGTTCGAAGGGCTTTTCGATGTGGTAAAGAAAGCTCTGCTGGTCCATTTTTTTCTTGAACCAGGGTTTGCCATGCTCGGACATGACGATGCAGGGGGTTCCGGGGTGGTGCTGGGTCATGTAGGCCAGCAGATCCAGGCCGCTGATGGCGGGGGTGTGCAGGTCGGTGACCAGCACGGCGAAGTTGCCCCGATTGAGGGCCGCCACCGCCTCGCGCCCGTCGGCAACCGTGCGCACCTTGAACTGGTGTAGTTTACTGAAGCCTTTCTCGAGAAACTCCAAGTTCTCACGATCACCATCAACGATCAAAATCTTATCCATCTTCACCTGCCTTGGTATCCACGCGGTATTCCGATATCATTTCGGACATTTCAGACCATCAATAAAGGAAAAACGCCATCAGGACAAGCCGTCGCCGGTCAAAAACACGCTTTCAAGGGCAATCCCCGCCGGATCACAGGACACCTTACCGTTCTTGCGAATGGCGAGCGCCACCAGGGTGATGTGGGTATGAAATTTCATTTGGAGGGCAGCGCTTGATTGCGTGCGGGACGAGCCGGGCGCTGTTCTATCAGGCGGTCCGCCGGCAGGCTGATGGCGTCGAAAACCTCGTCGCAGGACCGCAGGAAATTAGTGGACCACCGTCACGTCTCCAAGGCCGCTTTGACCGCCATTCCGATTTTCTCAAGGGTGTAGGGTTTGCGGATGTAGCGGGCCACCCCGAGCGCCATGGCCTTTTTGACCCGCTGATCTTCGGCAAACCCGCTGGCGATGACCGCCCGTTGAGACGGGTGCAGCTTGATGATCTTCTGGTAGGTTTCCAGCCCGTCCATGCCGGGCTCCATGATCATGTCGAGCACCAACAGGTCCACCACACGCTGCTGCATCTGGGCGAGCGCGTCCTCGCCGCTGCTGGCGGTGGTCACCGAATAGCCCAGTTTTCTTAGGATCGACGAGGCGATTTCGCGCTGCTCGGGAATGTCGTCCACCACCAAGATGGATTCGTTGCTCCCCAGGTAGGCCTGCAGGGGAAGCTCCCTCAGCTTGTCGGCCAATTTCTCGCGGGAGACCGGAAAGTAGAGTTCAAATGTCGTACCCCGGCTTTTGGCGCTGCGCAGGTTGATGTGGCCATGGTGGTCCTGAACCGTACCCCACACCACCGCCATCCCCAACCCGGTGCCGCTGCGGCCCATGACCTTTTTGGTGTAGAAGGGCTCGAAAATCCGGTTCATGTCCTCCGGGGCAATCCCGATGCCCTCGTCTTCCACCCGCAAAACGACGTATTCCCCCGGCCGGATGGTGTCATAGCCCCGAATACTGTTTTCCACCAGCCGGTTTTCGGTTGTAATCCGGATGCGCCCCCCGTCCGGCTGGGCCTCGGCCGCGTTGGAAACCAGGTTCATGATGGCCTTTTTGAGGTGCACCGACGACCCGTCGATGAGCTTCAGGTCCGGCTGCAGATCCGATGTGACCTCCACGTCCAGGTGATAGAGCTTGAGCTTCTGGTATTCGGGCGAGCCCAAGTATTCCTGGATGATGGGGTTGAAATTGACGACCTCGTTTTTGTTGACCCCGCGGCGGGCAAGGGCCAGGAGGTCCTCAACGATCGCGGCCGCTTTTTGGCCCGACTCCTGGATGGTGAGAATGGGTTTTCGAAACGGGCTCTCACGAGGCAGATCCAGCAGAATCAACTCCGGGTAGCTGACAATCCCGGAGAGCACGTTGTTGAGATCGTGGGCCAC
>JBAPYE010000407.1:0-2806 GCA_049284575.1 Desulfobacterales bacterium | reverse complement strand
CGGCGTGTCAGACCCTCGCGCACCACCGCCGCCAGCTGGAAGGACTCAAAGGGTGTGGTGAGGCAGTAAAGCCCCTCCTGCCACTGGGAGGCCCCCGGCAGCGAGCGCTCGGTCAGCACCACCCGGGGGGCGCCGGGGCGATTGACGGTCAAAAACGCGATCAGATCGAGACCGTCGCCGCGTGCGAAATTTAGTTCGGTGACCAACAGGTCGACCGGTTCGGTCGCCAGCCGATCCAGGGCCGCCTGCGGGTCCTGCGCCGTGATCACCCGCACAGCCGTCAGGGCCTGAAGACTCATGTGAAGGCTGTGAAGGATTTCCTCGTCGTCCAGGACGATCAGGACCGTATCCATGGATACCTGCTGCATACGGGTTATGCGGCTCAGGCGGTCCCACAGCCAGCCCCCGCCCGGAAAGGTGCCGGGCCGTGATCCGAAATGCCGCAGGGGCACCTGTACCACAAATGCCGGGTGACCTCAATCGCTGGCAAGCGCTTTCAGGTCCGAGCGGCGGTTCTTTTGCTTTTAGCCGACAGCGCCATTTTTGATCCGGTCATGGATACGGGCCGCCGATGCGGATGACAAGACCCGAGAGAGGCGGGCGCCGATTTTGACAGCGGCCGCCATTGGCTCTATAGTCCCCACTCGGGCCGCCAAGGCGGCGCTTAACCTGTATCCGGAAGAGTTAAAGGAGTCGCCTGTGAACGCCATCGTCAACCGCATCACCCCGGTTCACCGCGGCCGGGTCTTTCAGCTGACCACCGAAAATATCACCCTGCCAAACGGGGTCAACATGGATATCGATATCATCCGCCACCCCGGGGCCGCGGCCATCGTGCCGCTCCTGGACGCGAAAACCGTCCTGCTGCTGCGCCAGTACCGGCATGCCGTGGGCGGCTGGATCTGGGAAATACCGGCCGGGACCCTGGACCCCCAGGAAACCGTGGAGGCCTGCGCCAGACGCGAGCTGACCGAGGAAACCGGCTACAACGCCCGGAATTTCGAAAAGCTCGGGGAAATCACCCCCCTGCCGGGCTACGCCGACGAGCGCGTGCATCTGTTTCTGGCCGCGGGCCTGACACCGTCGGCCCAGAATCTGGACCCCGACGAGCTCCTTTCCGTACACCCGACCCCCCTGCCCCAGGCCCTGGAAATGATCTTCAACGGCGAGATCCAGGATGCCAAAACGATCACCGGCCTGCTGCTGGCCGAAAGGCGGCTGGGGGGCGGTTGAAAACCACCGACCGGTAGGCTGCGGTATCAAGTAGGAGACAGCTCATGAACCGATTTGGGGAAATGATAGCGTCGTCTTTGTCCGTTTTTGCTTTTCTATTTTTGATGCTGCCTCTTTTTGGAGCATACCCCGGTACGGGTATGGCCCAGGAAACGGGGACTGCCAAATTGAAAAGCGTTAAGTTTATGACCATCAACTTGCTGTTTTCAGAGGTTGACGATCGTAATAAAAGACTCAGGAGAATCGCCGACTACGTGGCCGCCAACCACGTGGATGTCTTGTTGCTGCAGGAGGTGGTGGGCGGTGAGCTGGTCAATACCCGAAACAGTGCCATAGACCTCAGGGACATCCTGCGTGATGAGCACAAGCTGAAGTATTTTTCGCGATCCGCTTTTGAAACCGGGGTGCCAAACTTACTGAGTCTGGCCAACGCCATTTTGAGCCGTTTTGACATTGAGTTCAGTGACGACCATGGGCTTCCGGGAGTAACCGAAGAGGAGTTCATGGGCTTTGACATAAAGCTCGCCCGCAGGGTGTTGATGACGCGCCTGCTTGTCCCCGGTTTTGGCGAAGTCGATGTGTTCAACACCCACCTTTGCGCCCGCTGCAGCCTTGATGACCGGGAAGATCAGCTTGATAAGGTTTTTGATTTCTTAAACAAGTTTCGAAAAAAAACCGGCGCTCCACGACCGACCGTTTTGGGGGGCGATATGAATTTCGATCTCTTTGACAACGACGGCGATGAAAGATTCCTTTACGAAAGAGTACTTGCCGAGGGGTTTAGCGACGCCTATGCCGACCACATCATCGCGGCAGCGGGCGCAAAGGAGACCTTGGAAACACTCTGCGAGGATGAAAAAAATGCTGACGAACACTGTACGGTGGGCGTTTCAGACCTGAACGGCAGCAACGCGCGGCGGATCGATTACATCTATGCGAGGGGATTCGGGCCGCCCCTTCGCAGCGCGGTGGTTTTCAATCCCAACGCACCCAACGGGGTAGCGCCAACGGTCTCAGATCATGCCGCCGTTGTCGTTACCCTTAAGTTGCCATTCAAGGGCCCGCTGCCCAACGTGCCAATGCTGCTGCTTGACGATAGACAAAACTGACGGTTCCGCAAAAAGCAATTTACCCCGCCGTGCGGCGTTTTTGGAGAAAGGAACTTTGGCGGGCACCGTGGGAATGGACCGGATTTAGCCCTCCCATGTGTCTTATGTTCATTTTCTTGTGCGGACGAGAAAACGAACCAAAAGAAACCGCCCTCGCCCCGGGGCCCTTCGGCTCAAAAAACCACAGGGCCTTTATCGCCGGCTGCTGCGATGCTCGGCCCGGGACAACGGGACATAAAACGCCGGCCGCGGGACGTTATAAATTATCTGATCTCCAAGAGCTCCACATCAATAATCAAGTCTGCAGTCGGGGGAACATGTTCGCCGGCGCCTTTGGGGCCATAACCCAGGTGGGAGGGGACCGTCAGCCGGCGCTTGCCTCCGACTCTCATGCCAGGCACGCCTTCGTTCCAGGCCTTCATGACGTGTGAAGTGCCGATTTTAAACGATACCAGCTTGCCACG
>JBAPYE010000406.1:0-2194 GCA_049284575.1 Desulfobacterales bacterium | reverse complement strand
AGCCGGGGTAGTAGTAGTATTTCGCAGCCTGATAGAAGCCCATCCGCAAGTCGTGCAGGGGTCCGACCCACTCGGTGGCGTCGATCACGCCGCGTTCCAGGTTGGTGAAGATCTCTCCGCCGGCCGTGAGGACCACCGTTCCGCCGGCCTTGGCCACGACCTTGCCGCCCAGGCCCGGGATGCGCATCTTGAGCCCTTTGAAGTCGTCGATGGTGTTGATCTTCTTGTTGAACCAACCGCCCATCTGCACCCCGGTCGACCCGCCCGGCCGCGGCACGAGGTTGAACGGCGCGTAGCACTCTTCCCAGAGTTTCAGGCCATCGCCGCCGTGGAACCACGCGGCCATACCCTGGGCGTTCATGCCGAAGGGAACCGCCGAAAACCATTGAACCGCCGGTTCCTTTCCGGCCCAGTAGTAGGCGGCGCCACTGCCCGCCTCCACCGTGCCGTCGGAAACGGCTTGGAAGCTTTCCAAGGGCGGAACGAGTTCACCGGCAGCAAACACCTGAATCTTAAGGCGGCCGTCACTGACCTCTTCCATCCGTTTGGCCAGACGCTCGCAGCCATCTTGAAGCACCGGCAGTTTGGGCGGCCAGGTGGTCACCATTTTCCACTGATATTTCTTTTGGGCGATAACCGCCGGAGCGCTCACGGCTGTGGCGGCCATGGCTGCGGCTCCCACACCGGCCTTTTTCAGAAACTCCCTTCTCTTCATCAAAATCCTCCTTGTCTCAAAGGTTGAGGTTGCACGACGGAATCCACGTGAGGTGTCCTCCGCCGCCGTTAACGACACTATTCAATCCGAAGGCCCCAACATGATGAAAACTCTGGTCTGAGCGAAAGGCACGATTCGGATTACGCTACAAACCCTTTCATTCATACTCGTCCTTAAAGCCCGGCGGCCGCGAGATCAAGGTCCGAAAATGACGTTCGGCAGCCAGGTGGCCAGCTTCGGAAAGAAGACGATGATCAGCAGGCCGATGAGCTGAAATAGGACAAACGGGATGATGCCGCGGTATATGTGACCGGTCGAGATTTCAGGCGGCGTCACCGCTTTCAGGTAGAAAAGCGAAAAACCAAAGGGCGGCGTCAAAAAAGAGGTCTGCAGATTGACCGCGAGCAAGATGCAGAACCAGATCGGATCATAGCCGAAGTCGATCATGATCGGGGCCAGGACCGGCACGTGGATGAACGTGATCTCGATGAAGTCCAGGAAAAAACCGATGCAGAAAATCAGCCCCATGACGATCGCCAGAACCGCGTTGTGGGAATACTTGGCGGCCAGGCCCCCCAAAAATTCGCGCACGAGGCCGTCGCCCCCTAGGCCGCGAAACACCAGACCAAAGGCGGCCGCACCGCACAGGATGATGAAGACCATGCAGGTCAATCTGACGGTGGTCAGCATCACTTCGCGCAAGATGGTCAGGTTGAACTTTTGATTGGCGATCGTCAACCCGGTGGCACCGACGGCCCCTACGGCGGCGGCCTCGGTCGGCGAAGCGACGCCCGCGAAAATCGACCCCAGGACAAAGAGCATCAGTGCCAGGGGAGGCACCAGCGCCTTCATGACCCTTACGGCCATTTGTTTTGGAGAAATGGCGGCCAGCTCCGCCCGGGGGATGGCCGGGGCATACTTTGGTTTTAGGATCGCGATGATCAGGATGTAGAGGATGAACAAGCCGACCAGGACCATGCCCGGCAGAACGGCGCCCATGAAGAGGCTGCCGACGGGAACCCCCACGATGTCGCCGATAAGCACCAGAACGATGCTGGGTGGGATGATCTGACCCAGGGTGCCTGAAGCCGACACCGTGCCGGTGGCCAGCTCCTTCTGATACCCGCGTCGCAGCATGGTCGGTACGGCCAGCAGCCCCATGGTGACGACCGTGGCGCCAACGATCCCGGTGGATGCCCCCAGGAGAGCGCCGACCACCACGACGGATATGGCCAGCCCGCCGCGCAGGCGGCCGAACAAGAGACCCATGGTGTCCAGCAGTTCCTCGGCCAGGCCGGAGCGCTCCAGCATGACGCCCATGAAAACGAAGAGGGGAACGGCGATCAGGGTGATATTGGTCATCACGCCCCAGATCCGCAGGGGCAGCAGGTTGAAGAAGGACCAGCCGAAGCCGATCAGGCCGAACACCAGGGCGGTCCCCATCAGGGTGAAGGTGACCGGGAAGCCGGCCATCAGCAC
>JBAPYE010000405.1:0-9502 GCA_049284575.1 Desulfobacterales bacterium | reverse complement strand
GCGTACGAGTAGGAGTCGCCGATGAACTCCAGGTCTAAACGGCGCTCATCGAGAAAATTTTCGATGATTTGTCGGTGGTCATCCACGACCCGCTGCAGAATCTCCACGGCCCCGCGTTGCAAAGAAGCCGTGAAGGTGGAATACCCGATGAAGAGGATCAGGGCGAAGGGGATCAGCGTGATCAGGACCATGCTGACCAGAATGATCCGTCGTTTGGTGCGGTAATCCCTCTCCAAGGGTATCGGTTTGGCAGGCGGTTTCATGCCCATGATCCTTCGACGGAGGCCCCGCAAACCGGTTCGGGCACTCTCATGACAAAGCCGATGCTGCGGGGGCTGCATCGGCCAGTGTCGTCATTCCGGGTTCGTCGCCGCCGGTGTCGACGGAGACGTCATCGTTTCCGCCCGGCCGACCAGGTAGTCGGGCCGCATCGGGGTGCGGCGGTCCATCGTCGCCGTGGCGTGGTCGGCTGCCACTTCGAGGGCCACGATTTCCCCCACCAGCCGCCGCCGGGCGTCCAGGACCACCAGGGTGTCGCCGGGACGGATCCCCTGTCGCGAGCCCAAACCGAATAAGACCTCCCAGTGGTTCTTGCGGAGGGCCAGCTTGTAGATCGGGCCGATCCCCTGGGCCTGCAACCGGCGATCTTCCTCGCGTGCGGCCCTGAAGACCGCAATGAAGAGCAGCACGCCGGCCGGCAGCAGCAACAGCGGCGTCCACAAGGGATCGACCCCGGTCCAGCGCTTGGTCAGGGACAAAAAGCTGCGGCGATAGGCGGCCTCGTCCGGGTAGACGAACAGGTGGTAGGTCGGTACATCGGCATCCTCCGCGGCGCCGTGGGGCAGGACCTGGAAAGCGTGATCGGCCGGACCGCTGAACGGTTCGACCCGCACGAGCCCGCGCCACAGCCGTCCTTCGATCCCGGTGAAGTGCAGGGTGTAGCTTTGGTCAGCCGGTTGGTAGGTCAGCACATGGTCGAGGTCGGCCATATCCGGATCTCCATTGCCGGGACTGGCCACCCGCAGCAGGTTGCGGTCGATGGGCGCCGGGAGCTTGCCGCTCACCTCGACCTGCCTGCCGGCCACCACCTTGAAAACTGTCCTGGACTCGGCCAGGGTGAAGGCCACCAGGTCGAGCACCGCCAGGGCGAATAAGACGAAAAAAGCCACGGCGATGCGCTGCAGGGACTGGCGGCTATTGGTTGAGGGTTGCGCGACGGACACGGCGTCATCCTTCCGACCCGAGTTTGCGGATACACACTCGGGCCAGCAGCACGGTGATCAACATGGCCGGAAGATAGGTGCGCAGGAAGATCACGGTCAGGTTGGACGGGTCCTGATAGCCCAGGTAAACGGCCACCGTCAATTCGATCAGCAGCAGGATGTCCATGATGACGACCACCACTCTCTGCCGGGCATTCATTTTGTCCATCGTTCTAGCTCCATTGCCGGCCGGACGGCCGCCGGTTCTGTAAAACCACCCCGACGAGCCGCCCCGCCGCCGGTGGTTGTTATTTCTTGCGCAGGTCCTGCTTGGACACGTTCATCACCTTCAGGGCCATCCTGTTATCGCCTTCGACCACGTAAGCGATCCTCACGATGTCCCCGGGTTCGGGGGGAATGCCGACCTTGGCTTTTTTGAGTTCGAACTCGGTCACGATGCCCGTGGCATGGCCGTAGGGGGCATCCGCGCTGAAGTTGATATCGTATTCCTCGATGGTGACTTTTTCCAGGCTGGTTTGGATCACCTTGCCCTGGCTCACTTCCGCGGCCAGTCCGGTGCCGGCGAAACTCCCGACGACCACGAGTACCAGGGCGATCCGCAACAGTTGCTTTTTCATGCGTTTGTCTCCTTCGTGTTCATGGTACGGCCAAAAATGCGGTTTGTAAGGGTTATTCTCCCATCATGACGGAGCGCTTCTTGTCTCGCAACTCCTGGGCCGCCCCCTGGAACATAATCTTCATGATGTAGATGCAGATGATGCTGATGGTGCCCAGGATCAGCGCGGCGGCCGCGGCCGCGAAACCGAACTGCTTGAGAATGATGGAGATCATGCAGCACAGCACCGCGATGCCGAAGGCCACCCGGATCCCGTAGCCCTTGGCGTACTTGGTGGCCACGGTGCCGATCTGCGCCCCGATGGCGGCGCCGGTCAGCATCACGAAGACCGCCACCAGCTCGATGCGCCCCTTCAGGCTGTAGGTGAAGGCGCCGTAGAGGCCCGAGATCATGACCTCGAACAAATCGGTGCCCACCGCGATGTGGGTCGGGCAGCCGATCAGGTAGACCAGGGCCGGCATGCGCAGCAGGCCGCCGCCGATGCCGAGGAAGCCGGCTAGCACGCCGGTGACGAAACTGACGAAGATCGGCAGCCAGGCCGAACAGGTGAAGCCGGCGGTCTTGAAGTGCATCATGGGGGGGATCTTGATCCGGTGCAGGGTCTTGTACCAGGTGATCCCCTCCGTGCCGTGCTCTCCGTCGACGGCGCCGGCCTTTTTCTTCTGGACCGCCTTGGCGTAGTCGTAGAATACCATAAAGGCGATCAGGGCCAGGAACCCGACGTAGACCCAGCGGACCACCGATCCGACCATCCCGAGCCGCTCCAGGAACATGATCAGTTGGGCGCCGACCTCGATGCCCACCATGGTGCCGACCAGCATCACGAAGCCCAGCTTGTAGTCCACGTTGCCGAACTTGGAGTGGCGCATGGTGGAGACCATGGACTTGCCGGCGATGTGGGCGATGTCCGTTCCGATGGCAAAGGCCATGGGAAAGCCGAGGATGTTCAGACCGGGGGTCACCATCCAGGCGCCGCCCATGCCGAAGAAGCCCCCGATGACGCCGACCGAGAAGCCGATGAGCACCAGACCCGGCCAGAAGATTGTCACGCCGGCTATCGGCATGTACATGTACAACCAACTTGCATTACCCAGAAAATCCATTGGTTACCTCCTTGTTTCAGGCTCGCCGCAGCGGCCTAGTGCTCGATGATTTTGCGGCTCTTGAGGTCCAGCCCGGTCAGTGCCATGATCTTGTCCATCAGGACGCCCAGGAAGCACCCGTAGGCGGCGGTCAGAACCACGGCCCAGACGGCGAAGAGCACCACGTTGAAATTGTAAAGGTCTGCGAAATAACGCATGATGCCGCTGCTGATGACCCGGGTGTCGGCGACGACCACCAGGTCGGTGGCCTTTTCACCGGCGGCCCAGACCAGCCGGGGCAGCAGCGTCGCCGCCGCCGCGATGAGGGCCGAAAAAACTGAACTCCACTTTTTCATGACGTACCTCCATCCCCTTTTGTTATTTGACCACAATGACCGAGCAGGGGGCGTGCGAGACGGTTCGCAGCGCCACGCTGCCCAGCAGAAACTTTTCCAGGTTGGCCCGGCCCCGGTGTCCCACCACGATCAGGTCGATCCCGTTCTCTACCGCAAAACCAATGACGTTGTCGGCGGGGGACACCCCCTGTTCGATGACCGTCTTGACCTGGATGTCCGCTTGGGCGGCCTTTTCGGCCGCGTCCTTGAGCAGTCGGTCGGCTTCGTTCTTGAGCTTCTCGGTGATGCGCGGCGACATTTCGTCGATGGCCCCCAGCTGGGGCACCACCGACAGGCAGACGACTTCGGACGGCTCGGTTTTGGCCAGCTTCAGCGCGGTCTCCAGCGCCTTCTGGGCGAACGCCGAATCATCCAGCGCGACCAGGATCTTCATTGACGACCTCCTTTTTTGGCCCTTGTTAATGGGAGAGCGCCTCTTCGCGTGGAAGAGGTGACCGGTTCGAACCGGCCAACGGGTCACGGCGTTTACTTGAGCAAGGAGCATGCCATGGCGAGATATGCGCGTATTTGGGTGTTCGAAAGGCATGCAATGGTGTGTAAAGCGGGTCAATCAGCAAAAAACATTGCGTGGAAAGACGTTTCGTGCCACTATATCGCAAACTTAAAGGGACCAGGAGGTTGCGAGAATGAAACTGACCCCCAATCAGAAAATCGGCGGCAGCCTGCTCCGGACCCGCTTGATGCTGTGGCTGATCCCACCGGTGGTGTTGGTCCTGCTGACGACCGGCTACCTTGAGTATTTGATCGCCAACAATTTCATCGACATCGCTCTTCAGCGGACATCCCGGCTACAGGTCATGGCCATGCGGCATGAGATGGAAAAATTCTTGGACCGCTCCCGTCAGGATCTTCTGCAAATCGCGCAAGATCCCGTTGGTGTCGAGAATATGCGCCACTTTATCGCCACCAAATTGGCGATAAACAATATGGAGTACCGCGCGTTGGCCTATATCTCGCAAGCCGATCCGAACCATGAATATCTCGTCGCGCGAGACGGGCAGATCGTGCGTCTGACGCCCGGGCAAGTCGCCGAAATTCGCCCCAATCCTCTGCTGTATTATGAGAAGGTCAAAGACCTTCAAGCGGGCGAGGTCTGGATTTCTCCGGTCACCGACGTCGAAGAACCGTTTCCCACCCTTGAAAACCCCAACCAGAAAATTTCTTCGAAAGCCATTTACTTGGCCATGCATTGTTGCCACCCGCAGAGCGGAGCGGGCGGTTTCCTCTTGCTTTCCTTCGATGCCCTTTCGATACGCAACATCCTGTCGCTCTACAACTCGCCGCAGTCCCCGATCTTGGCCTATGCGAGAACGCCCGAGGTCCGTTTCAGCTACTTTTTCGACACCGCGGGCTGGGTTTTGTTTCAGTCCGAAGATCCCGAGAGGCAGACGGCGGAACTGAGCACCGACCTAGTGCGCGGGGCCTATACCGGCACCCTGGGCAGCCCCGGACTTCCCGACGCCTTCCGTCCGGCATCGATATACGGGCCTTACTGGAAGATGGTGGGCGACGTGAGGGAGGGTCAAAACGGCCTGATCAAGGCCAAGGACGCCACCTACCAGTCCGATCGCTTGGAGGAGTATTACCAGGCCTACGCCCCGGTTTTCTTTTATCCCGGCCGAGACCGCCCCCCGCTGGTATACGGCGGGATTGGTTACATCGACCGCAGCCGCCTGACCCTGGCGGCCGGCTACAAGCAAATCGACATGATGTTCATCGTCACGGTCGCCACGGTCTGCATCGTTTCCCTGCTCATCTATTTTCTCGGCCGCGCCGTCACCCGGCCTATACTGAAGCTGGCCGATGCGGTGAACCGGCTTCAGGAAAACGGCGGGCTCCATCCCATCGACCTGACGACCAACAATTACGAGGCCGGTCAGTTGTTGACGGCGGTCAACAAGATGATCGCCACCCTGAAACGGCAGGTTGAAGAGATCGAAATCCGCGACCGCCACATCGAAACCGTGAGCATGAAGGAGAGGGTGACGCTGGACGGCCCGTTCGCCCCCACCGGAAATCTGCCGCCGGGGGCGCGGATCCCCGGAATCGTCGGCACTGGCACGAAAATTGATAAACTCAAGACGGACATCTTCAAGGCGTCCCAGGTGGATGTGGACGTTCTCATCATCGGCGAGACCGGAACCGGCAAGCAATTGGCGGCCGATGCCGTCCATCATCTGAGCCGGCGCAGTGCCAAGCCGTTCATCGCGATCAACTGCGGGGAACTGGACGAGAACCTGCTGCTGGACACCCTGTTCGGACACGTGAAGGGGGCCTTCACCGAGGCCAAGGCGGACCGCAAGGGGGTTTTTCTCGAAGCCGACGGCGGCACTCTGTTCCTGGATGAAATCCAGACCGCGTCGATGAGTGTTCAGCAGTCGCTGCTGCGGGCCATCGCCGTGCGCAAAATCAAGCCGCTCGGCAGTGACCGTGAAATCGAGGTCGATGTGCGGCTGATTGCCGCCACCAATCTCGATCTCGCCACCTTGATCGAGCAAAATCGCTTTCGGAGCGACCTCTACTTCCGGCTCAAGGTGATCGGCATCCACACGCCCCCTTTGCGGGAACATCGTGAAAATTTGCCTCTGCTGGCCAGTCATTTTCTGAACGAGATGGAGCGTTTGACCGGCAAGGAAGGGGTGGCGCTGAGCCGGGGCGCCCTGGAGAAGTTGAAGGCCTACGATTGGCCGGGGAACATCCGGGAGCTGAAAAACTGCCTGACGCGGGCGGCGGTGATGACCGAGGGGAGCATCATTCAAGCCGACGACATCCTCTTGGAAGGCGACCCCTTCACTTCGACTGCATCCGCCGGCGAGCATTCCGAGGCTGGACCCGGAGCGTCCGAGCCGCTGCCGCCAGTCCATCCCTATCGTCTGCCGGCCGGCGTGAGACTGAACGCCAGACAGGAAAAGGTCCTGCCCCGGATCCTGGAGCGGGGCGAGGTGACACGCAGTCAATACCAGGATCTGGTCGGCGGCGGGTTGCCATCCCGAACGGCCCTCTATGACCTGAAAGACTTGGTTGAAAAAGGCCTCCTGATTCGGGTGGGCCAGGGACCTGCCACCCGCTATGTTCCGGTCGAGGCCCGATAAAAGGTGAGATAGAGGGGAACAATAATAGACCATGCGCGAGCGCCTTTTAACATTGTTCAAGCGTAAGCGGCGGCCGAGCCGGCACGACCAGGAACTGATGGCGACTTTCAGGTCCCGCTACACCAGCTTCAAGGCTTTGCTGCAGGTCAATTCGGAACTGCTGCAATTGCTATCCGACATCGAAGAAAAGCTGCGGGGCGAGGACATCTTCGGGATGGGCTACGTGCGATCGCTGTCCTCGCGCTGCGTCTTCTATGCCGCCCGGATGATCCAGAACCTGGAAGAGCTTTCCGGTCGCCCGTTTCCAGAGCTCACCCGTACCCTGGACGGCATTCAGAGCGGCATCCGCCGCCTGCTGGACCAGCCGCAGCCGGAGGTGACCGACTTCGTATTGCCGTTCGAAGGAGTCACGCGGGAGATGATCGACGCCGTCGGCGGCAAAATCGCCAACCTCGGGGAAGTCGGCAACCGCGTGCGTTTGCCGATTCCGCGGGGCTATGCCATAACGACCGCCGCCTATCACCGGGTGTTACAGGCCAATGATCTCCTCGACAACATCAAAAAAGCCACCATGGCACTGGACGCCGCCGATCCAAAATCGATATTCGAGGTCAGCCGCCAGATACAGGAACTTTTCCTCGAAGCCTTCGTTCCGGACGATGTGACCGATGCCATTCTAAAGGCCCATCGCCGTCTGGCCGAGGCCTGCGGCCGGCCGATGTCCGAACTCCGGGTGTCCATGCGCAGCAGTGCGATCGGCGAAGACAGTGACCTTTCCTTTGCGGGACAATATCTGAGCGTGTTGAACGTGACCCCCGACCATATCGTTTCCGTCTACCGGCAGATCCTGGCCAGTCTGTACACGCCCCGAGCGGTGACCTATCGACTGCACCGCGGCATTCCGACCGAGGAGATCGCCATGAGCACGGCCTGCATCGAGATGGTGCCCGCCGTTGCCAGCGGCGTCATGTACAGTCGCCACCCCTTTCACATCATCGAGGATCACGTCGTCATCGATGCCGTCTGGGGGTTGGGTCCCTATGCGGTGGACGGCACGGTGACCCCCGATTCCTACACCCTCTCGAAGGACGACCCGCCGGTGGTCCTGGGCTCGAAAATCGCCCGCAAGCCGGTTCGTCTGGTCGGCCACCCAGACGGAAGCCTGGTCGAAGAGACGGTTGATGCCGCGCTGCAGCGCCGGCCCTGTCTCACGGAATTTCATTTGAACACTCTGGCCGGGTACGCGGTGGCTTTGGAAAGGCATTTCCAGCGGCCGCAGGACATCGAGTGGGCTCTGGATTCCGTGGGACGCCTGTTCATTCTACAGACCCGTCCGCTGCAGGTGATCGGCCGCAGCACACGGCAGCGGGACGACGAGGCGGCCGAGGCGATTGCCGGTCACCAAGTCATCATCTCGGGAGGCGATGTCGCCTGCCCCGGCGTTGGTTGCGGTCCGGCGCACATCGTGCGCACCGATGATGACCTGCTCGCTTTTCCCGACGGTGGCGTCCTGGTGGCCGCGAGCCCGAACCCGAAGTACTTTCTCGTGATGCCCAAGGCCCGGGCGATCGTCACCGACACCGGCAGCATCACCGGACACATGGCCTCGCTGGCCAGGGAGTTCATGGTGCCGGCCGTCCTGAACACCGGTGAGGCCACGAAAGCAATCGCTCCGGGCACGGAGGTGACGGTCGATGCTTATTGCGGACGGGTTTATCTCGGCAAGGTACCGGAACTGATCGACATCAAGCTGCAGAGGGGTGACTTCATGAAGGACTCGCCGGTCTTCGAACGGTTGCGAAGCGTCGCCGACCTTATTGTCCCTTTGAACTTGATCGACCCCGGTTCCGCTTCATTTCAACCCCGCAACTGCCGAACGATCCACGACATCATGCGGTTGGCGCACGAATTCTCCTACCGGGCCATCTTCGAATTCAGCACTCTGGCTTCCGATGTGGGGCGCCTTTCCGTCAAGCTGGACGCCAGCCTGCCGCTGGATCTGCACATCATCGATCTGGGGGGTGGCCTTGCGGATGTACCGACGGGTGTTCGCAGCGTCAAGCCGGATCAGATTGCCTCGGTGCCTTTCAGGGCGCTACTGAAGGGAATGCTGCGCGAAGACGTGGCTCCGGCAAATCCGCGCCCGGTCGACCTCAAGGGGTTCATGTCGGTGATGAGCGAGCAGATGCTGACGCCGGCCAATATCGCCATGGAGAGGTTCGGTGACAGGAGCTATGCCATCATATCGGACAGGTACGTCAATTTCAGCTCACGGGTCGGCTACCACTACAGCGTGGTCGACGCGTACAGCGGCCTTACAGCAAACAAGAACTACATCAATTTTCAGTTCAAGGGGGGCGCGGCCGACGATGTTCGCCGCAGCCGGCGTTCACGCGGCATCGCCAGGGTGCTGCAGTCGCTCGGCTTCAACGTGGAAACCAAGGCGGACGTGGTGACGGCGCGTTTCCAAAAACACCCGGCTGCGGCCATCGAAGAAGCCCTCGACCACCTCGGCCGGCTCCTGCAGTTCACGCGCCAGATGGACATGCTGATGCAAAGTGAAGCCAGCGTGACGATGCTGGCCGAGTGCTTTCTGAACGGGGATTACCAGCTGTGCCTGGAGAAGTTGACGACCGAAAGAGAAACGACCTAATCTATCAGTGCAGAGTGGATCCTGATTTGCTGTCGTGTGCCGCGTAGATTTTATCGAGCAGGACGTCGATGTCGCAGGGCTTCAGCAGGTAGTCGAAAGCGCCGAGCCTTACGATCGCCATGGCCGTGTCGACCGCGGCGTGCCCGCTGAGGATGATCACCTCGGCGGGGCATCCGCGTTCACGCAGGTTCTTGAGGACTTCTATGCCGTCCATGCCGGGCATCTTGACATCCAGCAAGACAACGTCGTAGGCACAACGGTTTACTTCGGCCAGGGCCGCGGCGCCGTCGGACGCGGCCGTCGCCTGGATTCCTTTGGCCGTGAGGATCTTGAGCAGGGTGGTTCGGAATCGTTCCTCGTCGTCGACGATAAGGACTCTTATTTTTTCATTTAAGCCGGTCATAACTACTTCACACTCAC